>JAKSSR010000037.1 GCA_024402995.1 Clostridia bacterium
TAACGCATAAAAATACCCTCCTTACTGGTTTGTCCAGTAAAGAGGGTACATATCAGAGTTCAGTCTCTTTTCTGCGGGTTTTATATTTGAAAAAATACTACTTTTTCTCTTTGTCTTCTTTGTACTTCTTCGTTGCCTCTTCATCCTTTTCAAGGGTCCCGTCTGCGTGAAGAGTGCCGACCCAGTATTCCACGGGAAGATCAGGATCGTTTTGAGAAGGCAGGACTGCGTTCATTGCGGCAATGGCTACCTCCAGCTGCTTAAGGTCAGGCTCAGCGGTGGTCAGCTTCTGAAGAAGAATGCCCGGCATGCTGAGAGCCTTGACGCAAGAGCCGTTGTGGCGTCCCGTAAACTGGAGAAGCTCATAGGACAGACCGGCGATGACGGGTATCATGACCAGACGGGAAATAATGCGGGTCTTCAGATCGGGCCAGCCGAAGAGAGAGAAGACCAGCAGAGAAATGACCATGACAAACATGAGGAAGCTGGTCCCGCAGCGGGGATGTAAAGTATAGAAGGACTGAGCGTTCTCCGGAGTCAGCTCCAGGCCGTTTTCATAGCAATGAATGGTCTTGTGCTCAGCGCCGTGATAACGGAAAACAGTCTTTATCTCGTCCATTTTAGAAATAAGAGTTACGTAGATAATGAACATGCCTATGCGCATGAGTCCCTCAATAAGATTGAGAAGCAGAACGCTTTCAATACCGGCCCCCTTCAGCAGATTCATAATGAAGGTTGGGAGAATGATGAAGAGTCCTACTGTAAGAACTATGGCCAGAACAACAGAACTGTAGAGCAGAATGTTGTTGGCAGTCTTCTCGCTGAAATGTTTCTTGAGCCATAGAGTGAACTTGTCATCCTCAACGAGGGGCTTGCCGTCTGGAGTTTCGAACTGCTCCAGCTGATCGGCAGAATACATGAGGATCCCGGTGCCGGTGGCAAGGGAATCTATGAAAGAGTAGATCCCGCGGATCACGGGGATCTTTGCTATTTTCTTTTTGGGAGGAAGGGGCTGCACGGCAAGATGAATGTCCCCGTCGGGCTTACGCATGGCAATAGCAAGGGCCCTGGTTCCGCGCATCATGAGTCCTTCCATAACAGCCTGTCCGCCGACCTTGGTGGGAGAGGCGTTTTTCATGAAAATTCTGTTTAAATCCATTTATTATGCTCTCTTCTTGTAAAGTTGAATGAATTCCGCGTTGGTTTTGGTGTGGGCAAGAGTGAAAACTATCTTCTCTGTAGCATCCTGAATGCCCATATCCGCAATGGAGCGGCGCATGAGCCAGACAGCCTCCAGTTCTTCGGGGGTCATAAGCATGTCTTCCCTTCTGGTCCCGCTCTTGTTCAGGTTGAGAGCCGGGAAAATACGCTTCTCGGAAAGCTTACGGTCCAGATGAAGCTCCATGTTGCCCGTACCCTTGAATTCCTCGAAAATGACGTCGTCCATGCGGCTGCCCGTCTCAATAAGGGCTGTGGCAAGTATGGTTATGGAACCGCCCTCTTCTGTATTTCTTGCGGCACCGAAAAACTTCTTGGGCTTGTAAAGAGCCGCAGGATCCAGACCGCCTGACAGAGTTCTGCCGGAGGGTGCTTCCACCAAGTTATAGGCTCTCGCAAGGCGGGTGATGCTGTCCAAAAGAATGACCACATCCTTGCCGTGTTCACAAAGTCTTTCCGCGTGCTCCAGGACCATTTCAGCGACCTTTACGTGGTGGGAAGGCTGTTCGTCAAAGGTGGAGTAAATGACCTTTCCGTCTATGGAGCGCTGCATGTCCGTGACTTCCTCGGGACGTTCGTCTATGAGAAGAACTATAAGCTCAACGCCTGTATTCTGAGCCTCTATGGCCTTGGCTATCTGCTTGAGCAAAGTGGTTTTGCCGGCTTTGGGAGGAGCGACTATAAGGCCTCTCTGGCCCTTTCCTATGGGAGCGACCAGGTCAGTAAGACGCATGGACAAAGCCGAGCTTCCGGCTTCAAGTTTGATTCGTTCTTCGGGATAAATGGGGGTAAGGTCTGAAAAGTCCTTGCGGCGTATGGCAGCGCCGGGTTCTTCGCCATTGACGCTGGCAACGTAGAGAAGCGCTCCAAAGCGCTCGTCGGCGTCGGGCTTTCTTACTATAGCCTTGATCTCATCACCGGTCTTCAGATTGAAGCGGCGGATCTGAACGGGAGAAACGTAAACGTCTTCTTCCGATGTAAGGAAATTATCAAAGCGCAGGAAACCGAAACCGCCCTCCGCAATATCCAGAATGCCGGTCTTTTCAAACCGTCCGGGTTTCTGGACCTCGGGAAGACGTTTTTTAGGCCTTGCCTCGGTTTTTTCTGCCACTTCCGGGGTTTTATCTGCGGCAGGGGCTTCCTCTTGAATTTCGGGCGTTTTTTCAGTCTCGGCTTCTGTTGTTTTCTCTTCGGACTCCTGCCGGGAAACAGCCTCTTCGTGCATCTTTGTGAGCAGTTCAACAAGCTCAGCCTTCTTCATCTTTGAAACACCTTCAACATGAAGAGCCTGAGCGATCTCCCTCAGCTCCGCAACTTTCTTGCCTTTGATAAAATCGATTTCCATTAAATGATCTCCAGTATTTCAACTCCCTGAGCAATGAAAGAGACCTTGGCTCCTTCTGCGGGAACCTTAAAGCCGCTGTCCATGGAGAGAGCGTAGTTTACAACGTGGCCGGAGCCGGTGAGAATACCGATATTGTAGAAGTCGCCTTCTTTAGCGACAGACTTGACCTTGCCGCTTTCTGCAAGGGGCTTGGTTTGAATAACAAGAGCACTCTGCTGGTCATACAGGAAAGAAACGACCAGATTTTGTCCGGAGTATGAGGCCAGAGAAGCGAAGTCGACGTAAGAGCCGTCAACGATGATAAGAGCATCCTCAGGAACGCAATAGCTGCCGCCCCAGGAAAAACTGATGGCATTGGTCTTAGAATCAATGCTCTGAATCGTGCCTGTTTTGAGGAAAAGACAATCGGCCAGCTTATGCTTTCCGTTCTTTTCACTGAGCTTCGCCATGGAGTCCAAAGTGTTGACGCATACTGTCGCAAACTCGGCACGAGTGACCTGATTTGCAGGTCCCAGACTGCCGTCTACATACCCGGTCATAAGGCCGTAATGTTTAAGGGCCCATGCTTCTCCAAAATACCTGGAGGCAATGGATGACATGTCCGTAAAGCAATCAGTCTCACAGAGAGGAGCAATGGGAAGATCAAGTGCTCTTACCATCCAGGCTCCGATAGTCTGTCTGGCAGCAGGATCCTTCGCAGTACCGGAAAAATCTTCCTTATAGGCCGCACCTGCATCAAATAGGGCAGCACCAAAGGGCAATGCCCATGAGGGGTCAAAATCAAGCCCAAGAAGCATACTGCGATAACTGTCGGCCTTATTCATGTTCAGTTTGCCGGGAAGGATCGACTCCACGGTTTTGCAAACCATAGTCATTGCTTCCTGGTGACTGACCTTGGCGTCAGGTTTGAAGACCCCGCCGGGATAACCGGAGACAATATTCTCCGCACAGGCCCTCTCAACGAAAGAAGCACTCCAGTGATTCTCGGTATCGGTAAAACCTGCCGCGTATGTATTCAATCCCGCTGATGCAAAGAGAGCAAAGCTCAATGCACAGCTTAAAATCTTTTTCTTATTCATCATCTTCTGTATATTCGGGAACACCTACAAATCTGATTCTTGAGCCGGGTTCTACGTAAATTACTTCCTGTTCGTCTTCGGTAGTTATGCCGTAGAGCTTCTCTACCAGTTCGTAGGTGGCGTTGCTGTCGCATCTCCAGAAAGAAAGTTCGTTGGTAAAGTCAGTACCGGGCAGTGTGTAGCTTTCAAGGTTTTCGGTACTGAAACCGGAGAGGACCTTGGTGCCGATCTTAATGGCCATGCCGTAGGTAAGATCTGAGTCTACATTATCGAGGACCACCTGAGCTACGTCCAGAATGTTGCCGGCCTTGCAGCACTTTTTAATGACTGCTTTGACGAATTCCTGCTGGACCTGAATTCTCTGGATATCGCCGGCGGCATAACTCTTGTAGCCCTGAGCCGCATAGCTGGGGTTGGTATGACGGAAGCGCAGGAACTCAATAACGTTGCTCTGGTCTATGATCTGGTTGCCTGCTGGAATATCAACGTGCAGCTCTTCGCCGGGAGTAGTATCGTCGTACTTCATGTGGAAGGGAACATTGATCTCTACGCCGTTGATTGCCTTCATTACAGCCTTGATATCATCGTATTCAACGACGACATAATAGTGAATAGGCATGCCGTGGAGCAGTTCGGAAACGGCAGAAGCAAGGGATACGATGCCCTCGGCTCTCCAGATGGAATTGATCTTCTGGAAGGCAGTATATTTGCCGTACTGGGAACGGTAATAATAGGTGTCTCTGGGAATGGATATGATATCTACCTGCTGGTTTGTCATATCGTAGCTTCCCAGCATAATGGTATCGGTCATATTGCCGTTGATGCCGAGGAGAAGAATATTTACCCTGTCGGCAGTCTTGAACTTTTCGTAGAGAGGGCTGTCCTCATCGACATAAATTGGGGTCATGTCTCTGGAAAGACGTTCTTCCGCTTCGCCCATAAAGGTCTTGTTGCTGAATTCGGAAACCACATACTGTGCTATGGTCACTGTCTTGCCTGTTTCTTCATCAGTTCTGCTGCCGATGACAAAAACAAAGAGCACAACAAGAAAACCAAGGACTATGGCCGCAATTCCCACAGGTCCGATGGACTTTTTCTTCTTTCTCCTGTGTTTCCCGTTGCGTTCGGCTCTGTTGGCTACAACATGACCTCCGTATTCCGGAGTATCATGCTTTGCCTCCTCAACCTCTTCAGCTTCGTCTCCTTTTTTCTCGACTTCATCATCTGCATCAAGCTGAGCATAGTCCTCGTCGGCAGTTTCCTCTACTGTGGGAAACAGATCTATTACAGAGCCGGATTCTGCTGCAGGCTCAGCTTCAGTATTAACAATCTTTTCAAGTTCTTCGTTCATTATTCTTCTCCCTTGCTTTTTCCGCGTTTTAAAAGGCTTTCAACGATTTTCAGTTCATCAAAGCCTGCGACCTTTATCAAAATGAAAAAGACCGCCACAGCAAGGATGACCGCAGTTCCCAGGCTTACCAGCTGAGACAGAGCCATACGCTCCATCAGCTTGTAAGCAAAGAACGCGCCTCCCACGGAAACAGCAGAAAATATAACAGTTAAAATGATTTTCTTCGGAGATTTCACAAGAGAAATCTTCGGGTATCTGCACCTGAAGACGTAATAAAGGAGGCCCGCGTTACAGAACTGGGCAATGCTCGTTGCAAGAGCAAGGCCCGCGTGACCCATGACCTTAACAAGTATCAGGTTGAGGACAACGTTGAGCACCATTGAAATGACGGAGCATTTGACCGCCGTTTTGGTGTTGTGCATTGAATAAAAGAGTTTGGTTATTATCTGGGCAATGGCAATGAAAGTCAACCCCAAGGCATAGTAGAAGAAAGCAGCACTGGTTAGTTCTGTGGAGCCTTCACCAAAGGCACCTCTTTCGTAAATGAGCCTGATGGCAGGCTTTGCGAAAAGCATGCAGCCAAAGGTGCAGGGAACCGTAATGAGAACTATAAGGTTGATGCTTCTTTCAGCAATACTTCCGATACGATCATAATCGCCGAGAGTAAAGGCCTGGTTCATGCGGGGATAGAGCATGGTGACCATTACTGTTACGGTCATTGCGGAAATGACTCCCACAATGAGGTTGCCGTAATTCAGGGCTGAAACACTGCCGCCGTCAAGGCCTGACGCCAGAGTCTTGTCCACCAGGGTATTGATCTGATTGACCGAACCTCCGATGAAAACGGGCAGGGCCAGAACAGCCGCCTCTTTAACGGCATCTGTAACGGCAAAGTCGGCAGAGTATTTGAAGCCTCGCTTCCCCGAAAGGGCCATGAGACCGATGGCTCTGAAGCCCCAGCCTATGACAAGACCCAGAATGAGGAGCTTGCTGCTGCCTCTGGAGCTTATGACAGTTACGATGATTATTGAAATGTTCTGGACATAGCCAAGGACCAGCTGTGGCAGAAAAATGCCGCCGTACTGAAGGTAGGCCTCGAGTATAACGACTATAGCGTTAAAGACAATGGCAAAGAAGGCGCCCTTCAGATAAAAGGCCGTAAGCGATGCGGCTTCGCCCTCGAAACCGTTGGCGAGAAGTCTTACCAGAGACTTGGAAAAGACTGAGCCCAGAATGAAAACACTTCCGCTTACGAGAACGAGAAGATTTATCAGCCTGCTGGTAAACAGGTCGCCCTCCCTCATTCCGTCCTTTTCCACCTTTGCGGAAAACGTCGGCATGTAGGAAGTTGCGGCAGCGCTGATAGCTCCCGCAAGTATGGCATTGGCTATGGACTGAGCCATAACATAGGCGTCAGTGACAGCACCGGTGCCATAGTAATTTGCCAATATCATTTCCCGAAGAAAGCCCAGGACCTTACCGCCTACGGTAAGAATGGCCATTATGATGGCGGTTTGCGCCGTTGTAAGTTTGAATTTATTCTGTTTCAATGTTTTTATCTGTTTTTCTGCTCTTGATCATAGCATTGACCGCAATACCGGTTCCAAGCAGAGTGTAGAACATTGGCATAACGGAAATGGAGCTGTCGTTTACCATGGCCGCCACCAGGAAACCGCATATTCCGATGAAAATACCAGACCCTGCAAACATCATGAAATCCGAGCCGAAGTCTGCCTCGATATAAAGGCAGAGGCTCTGGACCAGGTACATTACGAAGAGAACGACCAGAGCAATGACGGAAACCACGCCGGTTCCCACAGCAGCACCGAGGAACATGCTGTGAGCTTTGTCGACTACGGTATCAAGAGGGTACAGAGCGTTGTACTTACCACTGTAGTCCATCTGGGGGAAGTATGCGCAATAAGTGTCAGCGCCATGGCCGACAAAGACTGTATCCTTAAGCAGGGGGATGGTCCTTGACCAGATGTAGCCTCTTCCGGAGCCGAAGCGGAGATTATTCTCAAAACCGACACCATCAGCACTATCAAGAACACAGGGGATCCCGTATTCATTGATGTAATAAATGTTGTCACTGCCTACCACAAACTCAAAATCGGCGCTCTTAAAATTAAGACCGATGTAATTATTGCCGTTTTCATCATAGGAGATGCCAATATAGACATACTCATAATAGCGGGCATCGGACAGGAAGTAGGCACCTTCCTTGTCTTCAATGCGGCGAAGAAGAATATCTTCGTAGTTTTCATCAAGAACTCTCAGGCCCTGAACATTGCCGGACTCGTTTCTGGTAAGGACAACCGACAGAGGAGTTCCGAAAACAGAGAAATAAATACCGTTTTCGTCAGTGTGCATATAATCGATATATGCTCTGACACTGGCAGGAGACACAGTCTGAGTGAGCTCGTCAATTGAAGCAGTTACAGTTCTCTCAGTAGATGTCGTGGCGGAATTCATTGAGTTCAACGTGCCCTTGAATTCATTACTCCATACATTGAAAGTCACGCCCAAGGCGATCACAGCCACGAGGAGGAAGGCCAGCAGCGGCTTCCGCCATTTAAGAAGCTTTTTATTAAGAACGATAACAGCAACAACGAAGCTTACAGCCAGTCCCACATATCCGCCTGCGGATTTTGATGCCATAACGTTGTAAAGCTGCAGGCCGATGAGAGCCATGAGTCCAACGCTCTTATACCACTTTTCACCGCTTTCCCTGAGCATTGAGCGAAGAAGAAGCATGGTAAAGATAGGAATAAGCAAAGTCAGATAGAAGGATACATAGTTGGGGTTATATACAGTCTGGTAAGCTACACCGTTAAAGGCAAAGTTAAAATACTGTTCACCGTTTTTTGCGTATTCATCGATAATGTCGTAAAGCTTTGCTCCTCCGGGGAAGGTGAAGTTGCGGCAGATCAGTTTCTGACCGAGAGTGGTCATAAAGAAGTCTTTGCCCATGCCCTGGAACAGACCGAGAACATTGAGTACCACACTGCTTACGGCAATGGGCCAGAAAATCTGCCTGACATTCTTTTCTTCTGTTACGAAATTCATAACAAAGAAAAGCATTATCATGTATGCGAGCAGAGGCAAAGTTCCCTCAAAACGATCAGTCCAGCCGAGAAGAGAGAACTCCTTCAGGTCAGAGAAAAGGAATGAAAGAAGTACAAAGGCCGAATAGACCAGCATGGGAATGTAAAACTTACTGCGCTTTATTACCAGAGATTCCGTGCAGAGTTTATAGAGCAGGATCAGCAGTACCCAGGCGGCGCAGATAAGCACGAGCACCATCTTGTTATAGCTGAAAAAATCCGAAATATCGGTGCTGTCACTCTGTGGAGTCCATAGAAACTGCTCCAGAGGTCTGTTATAGGTCTTGCATCTGACTATCAGAATGACGACAGCAGAAAAAATGATCGCAGGAAGCATAAGGAGCAGACTGCTTGCCTTGCCGTCATGCTGAGCACAGCGCATACTCACAAGATATTCGGAGCTTGCCTTGAGCCTTTCAGGCTGCTTCTTGGCAGTTGTTTTGGACATTTTCAATCCTCCGCGCCACAGGGCGTTGATCTATTTGATATTGTCTGCATAGTTTACTTCTATGCTGACGTCGGGCGGTGTTTCAACGTTATATGAAACAACGATCTCTCCGGAGAGAATTCTTCTGACAAGGGCTTCATACTGCTCTGTTCCAAAGGACTCATTCCATGCAGTTCCGTAATAAGAAACCTGTACATAGCTCTGCTGGACATTGCCGTCATCACGGAGACCATAGACCTCGTACTTTGCCGAATGGTCCTGCCATTTGTCATTGACTAAAACGTCCTGAAGGACGGAGCGCATAACACTGGCATAACTCTTTTCGGCGCAGCTGACACAGATGCCCTCTCCGAAACTGTTGATGGTATCAAAGCGGTCAAAGTCAGCCCCGATGACCTTGCGTCCATACTCGGCGGCTGACTGGGCGACGCAGGAGCTGAGTTTGTCACCTACGGCAAAAATCAGCTGAACACCCAAATTGTCGTACCAGGAATCGATGTAATTGCTTATGGCGTCGTCAACTTCGTATGTTCCGGAATATACATATTCGAGAGTAACGTTGGCTTCCAGTTCCTCTGCGGCCTTGTTGACACCCTGGATAAAGCCTACACCATAGCGTTTGACCATAGGCGTGGCCTTGTCTCCTGCAAAACCGAGATGAGTGTAGCCAAGGGCAACCGAAGTATATCCTGCAAGGAAACCTGCCAATTCTTCCTTAAAAGAGATGCAGCAGAGATTCTTTGCCATGCGGAAACGGTCACTCAGGTCCTTCTCGGAGACATCAACGGCAATGAAGAGAACGCGGGGATAATCTCCGACGCACTTTTCAATGGCTTCGGTAAAATCAGTTCCGGGAAGAATGATGACACCGACGCCGTCGTCAACTATGCCGGCGATCATATCAGTGATAGTCGCAAGACCGGTGTCGGGAAGAATGTAAGACGCGTAGAAAACGTCATGAGCATCGCAGAATTCCCCGCACACCTGATCAAGGCAGAGACTGAGATCAGAATACTCAGTATTTTCAGGAGTCTGCAGAAGAGCGACAAGGGTCCCTTCATTGTAGACAGTCTCCTCAACCATTGAAGTCTCAACAACTTCGGGTTTCATGAACTGCACACTGCAGCCGGAAAAACTCAACACGAAAATTATGGATAATAAAAGGCACAGGATCCTTTTCATAACAATCTCCTTTAACTGATAAATTATACCATAGAGGAGACGCGGTGTCCAATGTAGTAATAGTGAACAAAGCCTGTGCTTTGCATAAGAAAAACCCGAAGCATTTGCTTCGGGTTTTCTCCTTGGTACACCACGTCGGGCTCGAACCGACGACACCCTGATTAAGAGTCAGGTGCTCTACCAACTGAGCTAGTGGTGCATGGCGCTTTTTTCAACGCAAGTAAGAGTATAGCACCACCCCTCAGGGTTGTCAACAACAATTTTAAAAAATCTTAAAAATTTATTCTGCACTTTTAAGGCTCTCTACCATGTCAATTTTTGTCATTTTCCTATGTGCCATAACGTTGACCGCCGCAGAGAAGAGAATGGTCAGCAGAGAGGCCCAGAGGAAGGCTTTGGGGTCAGTATTGCGGCCGAACATCATCAGATCTATCTCGACTGATTTAACAAGCCAGACGTGGAGGAAGCGGCCGAATACAATGCCAAGAGCAATGCCAACAATAGTAAGCACTATGTTTTCGCGGTAAACATACTGAGATACTTCAATATCATAGAAGCCAAGGACCTTGATGGTAGCCAGCTCTCTGCGCCGTTCGGTAATATTTATGTTGCTCAGGTTGTAAAGAACAACCACGGCCAGAGCAGCAGCACTGAGTATGACGATGACAACAACAAAATCTATGCGTTCCATGCTGTGCTGATAAGTATCTCTGGTATCTTCAATGCGGGTAGCAGCGGTAACTCCGTTGATATTCATCATGTCGGAAAAAATGCTGCCGCAGAGATCAGCATCGTTGGAAGTCAGCTGCAGGAAATAAGTGTTGTCTTCACATTTACTGCTGAAAGTCACCTCGCAGAAGGCAGGAGTCATATAGGCATAGTGGCCCAGGTAGTGCTCCGTTATTCCGGTGACGGTCACGTCGTAATAACCGTCGTTATCGAGTGTAATGACGTCACCGACGCCGATGTCCAGGAGCTCCGACAGTTTCTGGTCAATAATCACTCCATTGTCATCCAGAGCGAGCGGTTCCCCGGTCTTGAAATCTTTAAGCAGGACAAATTCCTCCAGGTCCTGAGGATCCACAGCCTCGATAACGGTCATAATGGAATAAGTCTCACTTTCGCCGTTGGAAGCCAGGACTCTTGCGGGAACAGCATTGACGATGTTCTCATTTCCGGCAATATATCTCTCAAGAGCTTCCCTTTCCTCAGGAAGAATATTATTCTCGACGGTGATCTGAGCGTGGTAGCTGTAGATCTCGTCGTACTGGTGACGCATGGTGTCCAGCAAAGAACTGCGGATACCGAAGCCGGCAATAATAAGGGCAGTACAGCCGCCTATGCCAATGACCGTCATCCAGAAGCGCTTCTGGTAACGGAAAAGGTTACGGGTAGTGACCTTGCTGAAGAAACTCATGCGCTTCCACAAAGGCTTGATGTATTCAAGAATGACCCTCTTGCCGGGCTTAGGTGCCTTGGGACGCATAAGTTCTGCGGGGACCTCTCTCAGAGTGGCAAGGCAGGCCCAGAGGGTAGCAACGGTTGTGGTAGCAACGGCTGCGAGGACCGCGCCCACCGAGGTACTTGTGTATTGACGCAGATCCAGATTAGGTACATCGTACATGATCTGATATGCGGTGAATATCATCTTGGGGAAGAGGGTATAACCTATGCAGAGGCCTAAAATCCCCCCTGCAACAGCCGGGAGAGCCCCGTAGGCGATATATTTCAATGAAATACGGAAACCGCTGTATCCAAGGGCTTTAAGGCTTCCTATCTGTATGCGCTGTTCCTCGACCATTCTGGTCATGGTAGTAAGGCAGACGAGAGCCGCAACAAGGAAGAAGAGCACGGGGAAGACGTTGGCAAGGTTGCCCATTCTGTCGGCATCCTGACCGAAGCCCAGATAACCGGGATTGGTCTCACGGCCGAGAACGTACCACTTGCATTCTTCTATATCAGCCAGCTTACGGCGGGCATCGGAAAGTTCCTTTTCAGCATCGCGGATCTTTTCGCCGGCCTCTTTTTTGCCGTCTTCATATTCCACAAGACCGTCAGCGTATTTACTCTCGCCGTCAGTCAGCTCTTCGTAAGCGTCAGCCAGTTCAGCCTCTCCGTCGGCAAGCTCTTTTCTTCCGTCACGAAGCTTCTTTTCGCCGTCTTTGATCTCTTTTTCAGCATCGGCGAGTTCATTTTTTCCATCTTCCAACTGTTGAGCCGCGTCTGCAAGTTCAGCCTCAGCATCAGCGATTTCGGCCTCACCGTCGGCATACTTGGCTTCGCCGGCCATAAGTTCTTCGTAGGCCTCAGCCAGCTCGGCCTCGCCGTCGGCAAGTTCCTGCTCGTATTGAGCGATCTCGGCTTCAGCGTCAGCGATTTTTTCATTGAACTCTGCGACGCCTTCGTTATACTCTTTCCAGCCATTATCCAGTTTTCTGCGAGCGCTGTCCAGCTGGCGGCTTGCGTGATCCAGTTCAGTCTTGACGCTGTCAAGCTGCAGTTTTCCACTGTCGACAGCAGCCCGGCCCTCAACGATCTGCTGTCTTCCGGCGCTGATCTGCTGGCGGCCGTCACTAATCTGCTGTAGACTTGCCAGAATGTTATCAGTATCGGGAATAAGTCCTGCC
Organism: Clostridia bacterium; assembly: GCA_024402995.1. Taxonomy (GTDB): domain Bacteria; phylum Bacillota; class Clostridia; order Peptostreptococcales; family Anaerovoracaceae; genus JAKSSR01. The sequence goes on from JAKSSR010000037.1 coordinate 12,358, forward strand.
TGCAGGCCTGCAAGCACTTCGGCACGGCTTATGCCCATATAGGCTGCCATAGCGTCAATGCCTTGATTTATTGCGGCTTCGCCCTGGTCAAGAAGGGCCTCCTGCTGATAAAGAAGTGCTTCGTTCTGATCAAGAAGATCCTCTGCGCCGGCCAGGTCTGCCTTGCCTTTGTTATATTCACGAAGGCCGTTTTCGTACTCTGCCAGACCATCCGAATATTCTTTTTCTCCGGCGTTGAGTTTGGCGAGTGCATCATCCAATTCGGCCTGGGCATCGGCCTTTTCCTTTTCGAAAGTGTCTTTTGCTTCTTCTAACTTACGGCGACCGTCGGCCAATTCCGCCGCACCGTCATTATATTCTTTCCAACCGTCGTCCAGCTCCCGGCGGGCGTCGGCAAGTTCTTTCTTTCCGTCTTCAAGTTCGGCAAGGCCGTCATTGTATTTTTCAGTCGCGTCGGCTAACTCGGCCTTTCCGTCTTCCACTTTTTTCTTCGCGTCGGCAAGTTCTTTTTCACCGTCTGCAAGCTCCTTACGGGCGTCTTCAAGCTCTGCAAGACCGTCATTATATTCCTTCCAGCCGTTGTCCAGCTCCTGACGGGCATCGGCAAGCTCCTGAGCGGCATCACCCAGTTCTTTTTCGGCATCAGCCTTTGCGTCGGCCAGTTCTCTGTCGGCGTCATCAAGTTTTTCGTTTGCCTCATCTATGACCTGATCATAGCGGACTTTCGCCCTTTGGCCGCCTATCGGTTCAAGCTCGTCAATGGCGGCATCTACAAAGTCTTCATATTCATCATAGAAAGCGTGAAGTTCTTCGGCACCGTCAAGCTTTATGAAGGCTGCAGTGTAATAATCCATATCAAAAGCGCTGCGGTCCAGATAAAGATAGGATCCGCAGGAGCCGGTCCCGATAGTTGAGGTCCCGCGTTCAACGCTGACGTAATAAGGGCTGCTGACTCTCCCCACAACGGTAAATTCCCTGCACAGGAGAGCGTCCTCAAAATCATCGGCAGGGCTGACGCTGATGACGTCACCGATGCCGACTCCAAGCTTGTCTGCAATGTTCTTCTCAATGGCACACTCGCCGGCGGCCCGGGGAAGACGGCCCTCACGAAGGACCGTGCGGTTGATTTCTACGGGGACAGACCAGAGCTTGGTCACGATATCGCTGCCATTTCCTGCAGCAATGGCGTCAATGAGCCAGGCGCCCTCACAGGAAGATACGCTGTCCAGAGCAGAGAGATACTCTATATCGTCCTCGGTTATTCCCAGAGTCGAAAGTACCTGGACGTCCATAAAATCCTGCTCATCCAAATACTTATCCAGGGTGAGCTTCATATCCGGAGCGGTGGAGCGCAGTCCGGAAAGAAAGGCCACGGCAAGAGCTACCAGTATTAAGATGGAAATAAAGCGGCTTCGCGTGTTTTTGACTTCACGCACAAAGTCCTTTCCGATTGCTTTCATGATTTACCACTCAATATTTTCAACAGGTGTAGGATTATCGTTTACTGTCATGCCGGCTACGGTCCCGTTTTTGATCCTTATGACTCGGTCGGCCATAGGGGTCAGGGCACTGTTATGTGTTATGACTATAACGGTGACGCCCTTCTGCCTGCAGGTATCCTGCAGCAGTTTGAGAATAGCCTTGCCTGTCTGGTAGTCCAGAGCGCCGGTAGGCTCATCGCAAAGAAGCAGTTTTGGGTTCTTTGCCAAAGCTCTCGCAATGGCGACTCTCTGCTGTTCTCCGCCGGAAAGCTGACCGGGGAAATTGTTCATACGCTCAGCAAGACCAACTTCCGTAAGCACTGTTGCCGCATCTAAAGGATCGTCGCATATCTGGGATGCAAGTTCCACGTTTTCAAGGGCAGTAAGGTTCTGCACCAGATTGTAGAATTGGAAAACAAAGCCTATGTCATGACGGCGGTACCCTGTCAGTTTTTTGCCGGTAAAATTGCTGACCTCGACCCCGTCGACGGTTATCCTGCCGCCGGAGACTTCGTCCATGCCGCCCAGCATATTGAGCACTGTTGTTTTACCGGCGCCGGAAGGCCCGACTATAACAACGAACTCTCCTTTTCCTATTTCAAAATCAATGCCGTCAACTGCTTTTATTGTGACTTCACCCATTTTATATATCTTTGATACGTTCTCAAACTTTACAAAAGCCTGCGGCATATTTTCCTCCATATGTCTTGTGCGCATAACTTAACACTTTATTATATACCAAAAGGCGGCAGATATATTAAAAAGATTCAATCACAAAAAAATACTTGCCAATTTCCGCCCCGTATGCTACAATTCATCTGTTCCAAAATTCAATACCTCGTGGGGGGTTAGCGCAGCTGGGAGCGCGTTTGACTGGCAGTCAAGAGGTCAGGGGTTCGATCCCCCTACTCTCCACCAAAAAAGCCTTAAAACTCAAGGGTTTTAGGGCTTTTTCATTTCTACGATTCTTTTCAAGGCAAAAAAACTTACGAAAAACTTACGTCTAAACCATCTAAAAAGTACAGTAAGATACACCAAAATACAAAAGACTGACCTATCGATATATATATTAGGTCAGTCTTTTTTCTATTGTCATTCGTAAGTTTTTGGGTATTCGCTTGGTAAGTTTTATGGTGGGGCTATCTGATTAACCGCCACAATCCCACAGAACTCCTCGAGTTGAGTGAAGAAATTTCGGTCTTATTTTCGGTACTATCACAATCAGGGTATAATATCCCCTCGATCATATTTCCCTAGAAATTTGACCGTTTTTTGTCCTAAAAACACGAGAGTTTTGACCTGTTAATAAAAGAGTAATTTTATTTCATAGAAAATGAAAATAGAATTCATTTTATTGTCGGTCAAGTTTCTAGTCAATAGTTTTTCATTACTTGACTATCAGACAAACTTATTAGAATAAACGGCTTATCCCCAGTTTCAAAGAGATATTTACAGACTTTTTCTCACACGCTCAGTGTAATCCAGCAATTTCCTTATATGATTTTACAATAGGAGCATAATCATAATTACCATAATAATCTTCCATTTCTCCATATGAAGCTGTCGATATCAATTGCATTGCATAGGTATCACCTATAATTGGATTCGGATTAGCGCCAGCATCAACAAGTTTCTTAAGTATTTCTGCAACAAATTGAGATGACTCTTCCGAAACAGTTGATCCGAAATAATTGCTGTAGACCGCGTGACCTAGCATTTCCATATTGGCTTCCTCAACAAGTAGGCGGAATAATAATGTGCTTCCATCATCATATTGATAATCAATCAGTTCTGAAGGTGTCACTTCAATAAGTCTGTCAACCATTTCCTGAAGTACCTCAGAACCTTCGCCATTAGGTCCAAGATAGACTTTTGCAAGCCCTGGCCTTACTAAGGTCGTCAAGAAATAGTGTAACATAGTGGGTTCATCGCAATCTCCAACAGGGGTTGCAAATGTATAACCATTTGCATTTAAGCTATCAAAGAAATAAGACAGGAATGAAATTGCACTTGATTTGGATGGGCTTACGCAATCAGAAAGGTATTTTCCCGCCACATTGCCGTTTATATCAATACCGCTATCTATAGCACGCTTCAATAAATCAGGATCTAAGTCCCTTACTGCAATTGAAAACACTTCTTCTGCGTCAAGTTGAATGATACCATTTTGCAACAATGCTAAAACAACATTAGAGCCAAGAGACATAGTATCAGTGCAGGCAACATCGCCATATATGTTTTGGGCATTCCAATCAACATTGTTCTCGACACAATATGATATCAATTTTGACAGCATCGATTGATTCAAACAATGTTGCCTATAACCTGCCATATCATCTTCTGCCATGCAAGCAAGTCCATTATAATAATTATGAGCATACACGCTATTTCCCATTGTCATAATACTGTTTTCATACAGAAGCTCATGATAAAGTGTATATCCTTCTGCACCTATTTCAGAGGGATTAACACCACATTCGATTAGTGCTATAGCACTAGAATAATTTGTGTTCCTTACTGCGGTACAAAGATCTTGGTATTTTGGTTCTTCTTGTTTAAGCACAGTAACGGCATATTTTACACCAACTCCACTATTATTCTCCAATGAATAGTCATAGAGCGAACTGCCATCAATCTGCGTTGGAATCGTAGCACCGCTGTCATAAAACAGTTCAGCACATAAAGGAGCATCAAATCGGATAGCTTCAACCATTATTTCATTCAGTTTTTCCTTATCAATGTATTCCACAGAGTCTTGAAATGCAGATGGCATGTCAGAAGCCAACCAAATTTTTACATCACTCTCATCTAATTCGACTATGTTTTTTTCTTCAATAACAGGCTCAGCCTCACTTGTAGGGACTTCCTCAATTGTTGTTTTTTCGTTGTCAGTTTGTAGTGCTTCAATCGTCGATTCATTACTACATCCAGTAATACAGGTACCCACTAGTAATACTATTAGAATCCAAATTGACATTTTTATAAATCTACATGCCTTCATTTACTTACCACCTCCATTTTATTAACCGTTATTGGTTAATATCAATCTACTCCATTTTCGGTTAAGATGCAACTTGAAAATGGAGGTTGGCAATGATTATTTACGATAGGCTTTGGGAGACAATGAAAAATAAAGGAATCACCCAATATGCTCTCATCAAAAAGTATCATGTCAGCCCTGCACAGATCACCAGACTCAAGAGAAATGAGAGCGTCAGCGTCCACACCATCGATACCTTCTGCCAGATCCTCAATTGTCGTGTCGAAGACATAATGGAATATATTGGTAAAAATTAAAACCCAGTAAAATAAGGCCAAAATGGCATCAAAAAACCAGGATTCTAGAAATGATATGTACCCAGAATCCTGGACACATGCATTAGCGAATTAAACGGGACACAT
>JAKSSR010000038.1 GCA_024402995.1 Clostridia bacterium
CGGGATCAACTGCGCCGGGATCCGCAGTGCCAGGATCGGTGGTACCTGGATCAACAGGCTGAGCATCCTGTTCGGTCAGGGGCTCATTGGTTATAAGGTCGCGGACGACCTTGCCCGTTGCCGGATCGATCACATAGTGCCAGCCCTCGGGAAGAGGCGGCAGAGCGAGGATCTCGGCCTGGCCGGGATCGGTCACGGCAGGATTTCCGTTGATCTGGATCAAAGTTCCGTCTTCGCCTGCCACACACAGGTTGCCGGCAAGGTCACTTACTATCATTCTTCCGTTTTCATCCAGAAGAGGCTTGCCCTCCGTGTTGAGCATTGCGATGTGGCCGAATTCGTCAACAATGTTTCCTTCGTCATCTCTCAGGTATTCAGGCTCAATTTCATCGTACAGCATTCCCTGATATGCAGAAATACCGTCGGAATAGCGAGGTGAAATGATATAAGTTCCAGTATCGGGATTATGAGACGGGCAGTAGTAATCGGGAATATCGTATACAGAGTCCGGAATGGATCTGATCCCCAGAGTTCCGTTATGAGCACAGAGGTAGCTTTCCCACGAACGTCCTCCGGGACGCTGGCAGCAGACCTTGTTTACTACGTCTGTGCACTCAGGAGTTGCCAGATAACCGGTTTCGCGGCATACGGGAACGATCATGTGCCAATCGTCGGGTTCGGTAGGTTCAGTTCCCTTGATGAAGATTTCAGTTTTAACTGCACCTCTGGGATCTCTGGAAGAGAGCTCGGTGGGCAGCATGCCGGAGAAGCGGTCAACAGAAGCGGTCACAAATTCGCCCTTCATTTCGAAGGTGCCCGGTTCATCCAGTTCACCGACGCGTTCCATAACTGCCTTCCAGAGTCTTGTTACAGCGGTAGAACTGCTGTCCAGACAGATATGGACGTCAGTACCGATCCAGGTTGCGGCGGAATACCTGGGGGTGATTCCGCAGAACCAGATATCGTAGCGGTCACTTGTAGTACCGGTCTTGCCGGCAGAGGGCTGGCTCTTGAGCTTTGCAGCAGTTGCCAGACCGTTAGTTACTGTTGTACGGAGAATATCAGTCATCAGTGATGCAACAGATTCGTCCATGACTCTTGTGGTAGTGGGGACTTCTCTGCTGAGAATAATATCGCCGCGCTTATTGGTTACGATGCTGTAGGGAGAAGGTTCGGTATAGAGACCGTAGTTGCCGAAGGTGCCGTAGGCGCCGGCCATTTCAAGGGGAGATACGCCCTTGCACATACCGCCCAGGGCAAGAGCCGCCGGGTTACGGTCTGTGACGTTTCCTTCAAGAACGAGAGAAGAAATTCCCATATTCTGCAGGAACTCAATGGATTTTTCCATATCCAGCTGATTGAACAGGTTTACTGCGCAGCAGTTGATGGACTGCTCAACGGCAATACGCAGACTCTGGACGCCGCGGTAACCGCTGTACCAGTTCTTAGGCCATGCCTTGCCGTCGGAAATGGTGGGAGAGTCATCGATAGGTGTGGCAGCAGTATAATTTCCGCCGCCTTCAACACCGGTCTGAAGAGCTACAGAATAAACAGCCAGAGGTTTAATGGAGGAGCCGGGCTGGCGGGGATTGGTGGCACGGTTGTAGAGGAGCTTGCCTTCAATACCACGGCCGCCTATCATGCCGGCAATGTAACCGGTGCTGTAGTCTACGATTACCATTGCCGACTGGGGCTGCATAATGGGCTGCGCCAGCGTAAAATAATCAGAAGAAACAGTAACGGTTCCGTTGGAGTTCTTGGTAAATGCCTCAGGCTTGTCCTTGAAGTACTGAGCCTTGATCACAAGGTTGCCATCTTCGTTCTTTTCCTTGTAGCTTGCAGGGATATTGATGACGCCTGAACGGCTGAAAAGAACGTTCTTCGTGTCTCCGTTGGAATTTTTCTCTACGCTGTCGAATTCGTACATATTCTTAAATTCGACAGAGTAATCTATGACTCCGCCGGAATTGGTCTTGTAGAAATTCAGCTTCTTGTTCTTGAAGAGGATCAGGTCGCCGTTGGGCTGCCATTCACATTCATCCGGCTGAATAACGAAGTTTTCGTCTCCGTCAAAGAGAATACTCCTTGAGAAGAGGATTATCTGTCCCTCATCACCCAGGATGTTGCCGGCCTTATCCTTGCTGAGATTTGCAACTGAGGGGAAGTTGTTTACGTTAGCGTATTCTTCTTCCATTATGTTCTGAACGGTAGGATTCAGAGTTGAGTGGATCTGGAGACCGCCGTTGTATACTTTGTTCCTTGCTTCGTCACGGGTATAGCCATACTGCTTCATGAGGTCTTCAATGACGAAGTCGATGACATAGTCAGCAAAATAAGAAGTGGTCTCGCTGGTGCTGTCTGCGGACAGACCCGGGTTAAGGTGATCGCGGATGCTGTCTTCACAGGCACGTTCATATTCCGCATCAGTGAGCTTGCCCTGATCGTGCATATTGTAAAGGACGAGGGCAATACGGTCTTCGACTTTACTGTTATAGTAGATGATCCAGTCAGCATCTTCGGTGATGATATCCAGAGTGCTGGGATCCTCCACGTTAGAAGTTGCTACGCGCTTTATGGGAGCAAGGGTGCTGGGACTCTTAGGCAGAGATGCCAGGCAGGCTGCTTCTACAACAGTCAGATCCCTTACATCCTTGGAGAAATAAGCTTCTGCCGCGGCTGAAACACCGTTGCAGTTAAAGCCCAGAGCGATGGTGTTCATATATGCTTCCAGGATCTGTTCTTTGCTCAGAGTCTTTTCGATCTGGAGAGTGTACCAGGCCTCTGCCAGCTTACGCTGAAGGGTTCGATCTTCTCTGACATCATAAAGATAGAGGTTTCTGGCAAGCTGCTGGGTTATAGTGGAAGTACCGCTGATACGGTCGGACTTGCCGGTGACCTTATAGAAAACTGCGCCGACTATACGCACAAAGTTAAAGCCGCTGTGTTCAAAGAAGGTCTTGTCTTCTGTGCAGACAAAAGCGTTTATAAGATCCTCGGGAAGCTCGCTGTAAGAAATGTTGCTTCGAATCTCACTTCCGGCATAGACATTTTCCATGAAATTGCCCTCCGAATCGTACATGACGGAGTTTTCGGAAAGCAGTTCATATATATTATTGGGATCGATTTCCGGAAGATCCTTGACCTGGTCGTAAACGTACTTGCCGACCTTGACGCCGACTACGCAGCAGGCCACCAGACCGAGCAGGAACATGGCAAGGATTATCTTGAGGAAAATGTGGCGTCTTTTGCGATAGGGAACGTAATCGTCGTCCTCATCATCCTCATCGTCGTCATCATATTCATCATCGTCGTCGTATTCGTCATCATCGTCTGCAGAACGGCGGAAGCCGAAAAGGCCGCGGCGGGGAGCTTCTTCCTCTTCGTCATCGGAATCTTCAGCTTCAACGGGGTCGGGATCCACGTAGGCGACTTCGGTCTGTTCGTGCTTAAGAGCTTCAAGATATGCAAGTTCTGCGGCGCGGGCTTCTTTTGATGCGATTTTTTCGTTTGAAAGTTTTACTACCATAGTTTCGCGGGGAGCAGTCTCCGCAGGTGCGGCAGGTCCTTCGGTTATTTCTTCTGCAGGTTCTTCAGGAGCATTTGCCGCAAGGGATTCCTCAAAGAACTGAGGGGAACCTACCGGCTTTTCAGTTTCAGCAGCAGACTCTGCCGGTCCAGCAGGAACTTCAGCCTCAGCCTCAGACACTTCCTTTATCACTTCAGGGGCTTCCGTTTTAGCAGAAGTTCCAAACTCGGAAACCATTTTATCGAATATTTTCAGCACCTCTGCTTCGTGCTGTTTTCCGTATTCTTCACGTTCGTCCATAATCTATTCCTCTTCGAAAATGCTTTCCGCAAAATCATGCGGGTTAAAGGGTTTCAGATCGTCCATTCCCTCGCCTACACCTATGTACTTGACGGGAAGATCGAATTCATCGGCAATTGTAATGACTATGCCGCCCTTGGCAGTGCCGTCCAGCTTAGTGAGAACGATGCCGGTAAGCTCTGTAACTTCTTTGAATTCCTTGGCCTGAGAGACCGCGTTCTTTCCCGTAGTCGCGTCCAGAACCAGCAGAGTTTCTCTTGCAGCGCCGGGATATTCGCGATCAATGACCTTATTCATCTTGGCAAGTTCATTCATCAGGTTCTTTTTGTTGTGCAGGCGGCCGGCGGTATCGCAGATAATGACGTCAGTCCCGCGGGCCTTGGCTGCGGCAATGCCGTCGAAAATAACGGCAGAGGGATCTGCGCCTTCACCGTGCTTGATAATATCTACGCCCAGGCGGTCAGCCCAAATGGTAAGCTGCTCAGCAGCGGCAGCGCGGAAGGTGTCGGCCGCAACGAGAAGCACGCTCTTGCCCTGCTTCTGGAGCATTCTTGTGAGCTTGGCAATAGACGTAGTCTTGCCGACGCCGTTTACACCTATCATGACGATGATAAGAGGTGTTTCGTTACTCAGCTTGAGTCTTTCGCCCTTGTCTATCTTTTCTTCGGCAAGTTCAACGATGCGTCCTTTGACTTCATCAGCATAATCAAGACGCTGACCGCGGATATCATCGCGAAGCTGCTCGATGATGCTCATTGTGGTCTCCATACCCAGGTCGGATGCGATGAGAGCTTCTTCAAGGTCATCCAGCATATCCTCGTCGGGAGTGGGACGCATGATTATGATGTCGTTGATCTTCTGGGCCAGTTTGCCGAAAAAGCCCTGTTTTTTTCTTTCAATAAATGACATATTATTTTCCCCTGTCTATATTTCAGGTCTGTCCTCGAGCCTGAGGGACAGTATCCTGGAAACACCCTGTTCGGGCATTGTAACACCGTAAAGCGAAGCGGCGTGCTCCATGGTGACCTTCTGGTGGGTGACCAGAGCAAACTGGGTTTCGCTGAAATTCTTAAGATAGTCCGCAAAACGATCTATGTTGGCATCATCAAGAGCAGCCTCAACCTCGTCCAGTATACAGAAGGGAGTGGGCTTTGCCTTGAGAACGGCGAACATGAGAGCAATGGCTGTCATGGTCTTTTCGCCGCCGGAGAGAAGGTTCATGTTCTGCAGCTTCTTTCCGGGGGGCTGAGCCTCGATCTCCACTCCGCTTTCCAGCGGATTGTCCGGGTCCTCCATGGTGAGACGGGCGTGACCGCCTCCGAAGAGCTCGGAGAATATCGCTTCAAAGTTGCTTACGACCTTATCGAAGCTTTCCTTATATTGACGGCGTATGGTCACATCCATATCCTCTATGACCTTGCGCAGCTCGTCCATAGCCTGCATGATGTCCGCTCTCTGAGCTGTGAGGAAGGTGTAGCGTTCGCTGACCGTCTTATATTCTTCAATGGAACCGATGTTGACGTCACCCAGACGGCGAAGTCTTTCCTTATACTCTCTTGATTCGCGCAGAGCCCTGGACATGACAAAGTCGTCCACTTCGCGGTCGGCGGCCTGAGCGTAGGAAAGTTCAAATTCATCCCAGAGTTTTTCCTTAAGGGACTCTGTCTGAGATTCGAAGCGCGACATACGTGAATCGGCATCGTGCTTCTTGATCTGCTTTTCGTAAAGCTCACGTTCCTTTTCGGAGCGTTCTTTATCGGTAGCTTCTGCCTTTGCCATGATCTGGCGGCGCTGCTCTGTGAGGTTTTTCAGTTCATCTTCAAGAGCAGTCTTCTGCTCAGTTTTGGCCTGGAGAATCTCGTCGGCCTTGCTGCCGGAATCATCCATGCTCTCAATGGCCTTGATTGTCTCGTCAAAGGAGAACTGGCGTGAGCGCTTCTCCGCCTTCAGTTCGTAAACGACTGCGGCAGCTCTCTGAGCAAGCTCTGCAGTACCCTTAAGGCGTTCCTGAGCGCTTGCTTCTGCAAGCTGAGCTTCTGTCTCTCCGGTTCTGGCATCCTCGTAGGCAACTCTTGCCTGGGCAAGAGCATCAGCGGCAGCAGCGCTGTTTTCTTCTGCCTGTTTTTTCTGCGCTTCAAGTTCTTCTATCTTTCTGCGATTTTCCGCAGTACCGGCATCTATGCCGCAAATCTGCTTTTCAAGCTCCGCAAGTTCAAGACTACGCTTGTCTCCGGCCTCCTTGCTGGCCATCTGAAGATTGCGTATCTGGGAAAGCTCACTGTCGGCCAGAGCAAGGTCCATATCCAGCTTGCGGCTCTGCTCCTGCAGCTCCGCGATTCCGGCCCGGGCTTTTTCTATGGCGTCTGCAGCGGCAGCTCTTGCAGCCTCCTGCTTTACCACGTCCTCTTCAGCCTTTTTCATCTGAGCGCGGATCTCTCCCTGCTCGGATTTTCTGGAAAGAATATTACCCGTATTGTTTCTGAGACTTCCGCCGGTAATTGCACCGGCGGCGCTTATTATCTCGCCGTCAAGGGTAACGAAACGGAAGGGACCGTCGTTGTTCCTTGACATGGCAATGGCGTTGTCAATGTTGTCAACGACTATTACTCTGCCCAGCAGGTAATTCACTACGTCATCGTAACCCTTGCACTTGACCCTGTCCGAAGCAAGTCCGAGGAAGCCCTTGCAGCCCTGGAGATCGGAAGGATCGGGAGTAGGCTGAATGCGGAGATTCTCCACGGGAAGGAAGGTCAGGCGGCCTGCCCTGTTATTCTTAAGCAGTTCAATGGCCTTGCGGGCATCGCTGTCCTTCTTGCAGACTATGTTCTGCATCTTGTTGCCAAGCTCGGTTTCGATAGCTGTTTCCCAGCCCTTGGGGACCGAGATCAGTTCCCCCACTGCGCCCACAAGTCCGGGCAGATTCTGTTTCATTATGAAGCGGACGCCGTTGTTGTAGCCTTCGTAGGAACTTTCAAGCTCCTCAAGAAGCTTTGCTCTTGCGGCAAGACGCCCTTCTGTTATTTTAAGCTCTCCCAGTGTAGAGGCTGCGTCGGCTTCGTGAAGAATTGCCATACGCTCTGCGGTTTTGGCAGAAACCAGTTCTTCTTTTACCTTTTTCTGAGCATCACTGAGAGAATCCTTCTTTGCAGACATGACCTCAAGGCGCTTTGCGAGAATGGCATCGCCCTCTTCGGTGCTGCTTTCGTCATCTATGAGACGCTGTTTTCTTGCCTGAAGAGCAGTCTTCAGACCGTCAACACTGGCGATCTCACCGTTGATCTCCGTGATCCTGCCGGAAATATCAAAAATGCTTTCCTTCAGTTCTTCTGAGACCTCAACGGCCTTGTTCTCTGCTTCTATGGCAGCCTCAAAGGCGGCGCTCTTTTCTTCCAGAGCCTTCCGGGCAGCGGCCAGAGCCTCCTGAGCCTCGGTTTTCGCCTGCTGAAGCTGGTCGTTGTTGGTGCCTTCTCTGGCCAGTTTATCATCTATGGCAAGGAGTTCGTCCTGAAGACGCATTTTCTCCTTTTCAAGGGCCTGACGTCTTTCGTTGTTCAGTTCCCTTGTGCTGCTTATGGTGTGCATCTCTTCCGTGAGACGGAGGAGAGTATCGCGGCCGCTGTTGAGCTTTGTTTCCAGTTCTTCGCCGAGAACACGCTCTTCTCTGAGACGTTCATCAAGTTCATCTCGAAGGGTCTGGGCCTCTTCAACAGCCTTTGCCAACTCGGTCTGCTCTTCCAGGACTGCTCTGGACTTTTCTTCCGCAGCCTCAATGTTGCGGAGTATGATGTTTACTTCAACTTCCTCGTACTTGGCCTTAACATCCAGATACTCGGTGGCCTTCTCGCTTTCTTCTCTGAGGCCGTCTATGCGGCCCTCGATCTCGCCTACTATATCGTTGACGCGGTCCAGATTCAGAGATGCGGAGGACAGTTTCTTTTCGGCGTCGGCCTTTCTGGCACGGTATTTGGTAACGCCGGCGGCCTCCTCGAATATTTCGCGGCGGCTGTCCATCTTGTTGTCGATAATATCGGAGATCTTACCCTGGCCGATTATGGAATAGCCCTCGACACCGATGCCTGTGTCCATGATGAGTTCACGGATGTCACGAAGACGGCAGGGAGTGTGGTTGATCATGTATTCGCTTTCGCCTGAGCGGTACATGCGGCGGGTAATGCCGACCTCAGCAAAATCTATGGGCAGGGAATGATTGCTGTTGTCAATAACCAGAGTGACCTCTGCCATGCCCTTGGGCTTGCGGTTCTGGGTCCCGGCAAAAATGACCTCTTCCATTTTGCCGCCGCGCAGAGTTTTGGGGCTCTGCTCGCCAAGGACCCAGCGGATAGCATCCGACACGTTGGACTTACCGCTTCCGTTAGGGCCGACAATACAAGTTATGCCTTCGGTGAATTCAATTGTGACGGGATCCGCAAAGGACTTGAACCCGTTAAGTTCAATTCGCTTGAAATACATGCTTCTACCTTTCAGTGAGGTTCATGACCGCAGCCTTGGCGGCAGACTGCTCTGCCTGCTTCTTGCTGTTTCCGCTTCCGCGCCCGACTTCTCTGCCATTGACGCAGACTGCACATTCAAATACTTTTGCATGATCTGGGCCCTGCTCCGAAATCAAAACATACTTGATCTCAGAATGGCCGTCTTTCTGGACAGCCTCCTGGAAAGCGGTCTTGTAGTCGTCAAAGAGACGTCCCGCAAGGGCCTCTTCCATATTGTCCTTCATAAGATAGCTGACAGTTTTAGCTGCAGCATCTACGCCGCCGTCAAGGAATACGGCGCCGATTATGGCCTCAACGCCGTCGGCAATGATGGAATCTCTCTTCCGTCCGCCGGTGCTCTCCTCGCCTCTTCCCAGCCGTAGGAATTCCCAGAGCCCGAATTGACGGCTGACTGCGGCAAGCGACTTTTCACAGACGACTGCCGCCCTGACCTTGGTCATGTCACCCTCAGCCTTTTCGCAGTTGCTGTAAAGAAAAACGCTGACAACAGCATCCAGAATGGAGTCTCCGAGAAACTCAAGTCTTTCGTTGCTGTTAGAGGCGCTTCCCGTTACGTCGTTAGCGTAACTGCTGTGAGTGAGAGCTCTTTCAAGGAGCTCGGGCTTTCGGAATTCATACTGCAGGATCTTTTCAAGTTCCTTAATATCTGTACGCATAAAATCCCTTTTATCATATAAAAACATTTAATCAAAGTATTATAACATACAGCCCTTTGTAAAGCAAATTAAAACCCCTGATTTCTCAGGGGTTTGATGCACTTTAAGGCTTTTACAGTTTGTTGCTTCCGTTGAGAACGTCGCTGATCTTGTGCTTGACCATGGACTTAATGGCCTCGCGGCCGGCTCCCAGGAACTTGCGGGGATCGAATTCAGCAGGATTCTCTTGGATGAACTTGCGAACCTCTGCGGTCATTGCAAGACGAAGGTCGGTATCGATGTTGACCTTGCAGACGCCGTGCTTGACTGCTTCAAGGATCATTTCTTCGGGAACGCCCTGTGCTCCGGGGATATTGCCGCCGTACTGATTGCAGCGGGCGACAAATTCGGGCAGAACGGTAGATGCGCCGTGAAGAACGAGAGGTACGTCGGGGATCAGGTTATGGATCTCCTTAAGTCTTTCGAAATCAAGATAAGGAGTGCCCTTGAACTTGTATGCACCGTGAGAGGTACCGATGGCGACTGCCAGAGAGTCAACTCCGGTGCGTGCAACAAATTCAGCAGCTTCTTCGGGAACTGTGAAAGTGGCATTTCTTGCGTCAACATTGACAGCGTCTTCAATACCGGCCAGTTTACCGAGTTCAGCTTCTACAACAACACCGTGGTCGTGAGCATATTCAACGACTTCCTTGGTAACGCGGATGTTTTCTTCGAATTCATACTTGGAACCGTCGATCATAACGGAAGTAAAACCGTCATCTACGCAAGTCTTGCAGATGTCGAAGTTTTCGCCGTGATCCAGATGGAGGCAGATATCCAGACCGGAGTCTATGACAGCAGCTTCCACCAGCTTGACCAGATAGGCAGGGCGGGCATACTTTCTTGCGCCTGCGGAGACCTGGAGGATAAGGGGAGCCTTTTCTTCCTTAGCGGCGTCCACGATACCCTGGATGATTTCCATATTGTTGACATTGAATGCGCCGATGGCATAGTCCTGATTCAGCGCCTTGGCAAACATTTCCTTAGATGTTACGAGAGCCATTTTTTCTCCTTTATTATTTGATAAGTATTGCTATTATTTCGTCCATATTGGATCCGGCGGGAATGGTAAAGGTTCCTGCCTTGAGCTTAGTATCTGCCTTCTGTGCGGTCAGAGCACTCAGGAAGTCACTGGTAGATGTAATGAGACCTGAATCATAGAGAATATCGGCGATTTTGCTTGCGGGAGTTCCGGAAGGAATAGTGATCTTGGTCTCTCCGACAGCGGCAGCGGGGGTCTCGTTTTCGGGAGTTCCGGTGCCGATAACTTCAGCGTTTGCGTCTTCGGGATCTGTGTTGATGTTTTCAATGACAGTGTCGTCAATGGTCAGATCCACGCCGCTCATGTCTACGTCAGGTTCTTCGGGCTTCTGGGCAATGACGATGTCCTGCTGCTTTGCAAGGTATTCGGGATAAGCCATGATATCCGCAACTCTCCAGGTGATAACGCCTGCCGCGACAGCCAGAATGAGCAATGCAATGAGAATGTCGTTGAAGTCGTAGATAAAGTCCTTGATTTTACCAATCATATTAAGCCTCCTTGTTGTTCTGTTCAGTATATCATGAGGCACAGGGCCTCGCAACTTGCATTAGTCGTAGCGGCGTTCTTTGCGGCTGCGGTCCATATCACGTTCGCTGTCTCGCTTGGCAATGTCAGCACGCTTGTCGTAGAGCTTTTTTCCCTTGGCAACGGCCAGCTGGACCTTTACCAGTCCCCTTTCGTTCAGATAGACCTGAACAGGAATCAAAGTCAGTCCCTCCTGAGTGGTCTGACCTATAAGCTTGCGGATCTCACCTTTATGGAGAAGAAGCTTCTTGGGTCTCAGGGGCTCCGTGTTGTAACGGTTGCCCTTTTCATAGGGAGCAATGTGCATGCTGTAGACCCAAACCTCGCCGTCAACGACTTTGGCATAAGAATCTCTCAGACTTATACCCCCGGCGCGCACAGACTTGATCTCTGTACCCGTAAGAACAACTCCGCACTCATAGGTTTCGAGGAAGAAGTAGTCGTGACGCGCTTTCTTGTTGTTTTCAAGTAATTTGCCTATGCTCATGTATCAGTACAGGCCTCCGAACTTGTTGAAGGGGAAGAGGCGCACTACAGCCTTGCCGAGAATGAGACCTTCCTCAACACAGCCTATGCGGCTGTCACGGCTGTCAGCACTGTTCTGGCGGTTGTCGCCCATGGCAAAGACATAGCCTTCGGGAACGGTGATCTCATCCATTTCGGTATTGGTATAGCCGTCCTTGGTGTATTCTTCGTCCAAAGCCTCTCCGTTAAGATAGACAACGCCTCCGTGGATGGCAATGGTGTCTCCGCCCACTGCGATGACTCTCTTGATGAGAAGCTTGTTCTGACCGGTCGCAGTGGTCAGTTCGCTCTTGAAAACGATGATGTCGCCTGTGGCAGGATCATTTCCGAAGAGTTTGTAAGCCTGCTTGCTTACAAACAGATAATCGTTTTCTACGAGGGTATTCTCCATGGAATGCTCTCTGACTATGGTGGGCTGGATAAACTGGAGCAGAACAACGGCGCATACGACCGCGATCCCCAGATCCTTAATCCATTCTTTTGCGTTTTCGCTCAGTTTCATTTGTAATCTCTTTTCCGAATAATCCCTTTTGAATAACGCCGA
This sequence comes from Clostridia bacterium, assembly GCA_024402995.1. Lineage (GTDB taxonomy): Bacteria > Bacillota > Clostridia > Peptostreptococcales > Anaerovoracaceae > JAKSSR01. Next base: position 11,669 of record JAKSSR010000038.1, read on the forward strand.
AATCTTCCGGCAGCGGTGCTGTAAAAACCTTCTCGCTGAGATAAGCAAGAGAATCGGGGACGTCCAGGAACTGCAGCTTGTACGCATGGAGCAGCTGAGTCGTCAAAGCGAAGCGCTCCGCCACGTAGCTGTTGACCCGGCGGTCGCCGTATTTTACGTCTCCGATAAGAGGATAGCCGGCGCTTTTCAGGTGAGCCCTTATCTGATGGCTCCGTCCCGTGACCAGTTCCACCTCAACGAGGGTGAAGTTTCTGTTTCCGCCCAGCGGACGGACTATGGTTTCAATATACTTGCCTTCCTGAGAACCCTCCGGCAGAATGCGGACTGTGTTGCGTTCCTCATCCTTGACCAGGCGGTTCTTAAGGACCAACTCTTCCTTCAGCTGACCGACGACAATAGTCTGGTAGAACTTGCGGACAGGCCCATCCTCCTGCATCATGGCAGACAGGCTTCTGAGGGCTTGAGCGTTCTTTCCGAAAACCACAAGGCCTGTGGTATTTCTGTCCAGCCGGTGGACAGGACTTGGAGTAAAGCTCTTTTCAAGACGGGGAACATAGGCTCCCGTCTCAATGAGGTAATCCACGACCTGATTGGCCAGAGTCTCCTTCTTCTCACTTTTGTCTCCGTGAACGAGAAGACCGAAGGGCTTGGTAACGATTATGAGGTTCTCGTCTTCATAAATAACGGAAAACTGACGCTTGGCGTTACGCTTGCGTGTCTTTTGGATGTAGCCTTCCAATTCGCTGTCCATAATGTAGAGCTGAAGCACATCGCCTTCGGAAAGCATGTAGTCTTCCTTCATGCGCTTTCCGTTGATTTTGCAGTCTTTACGTATTGCGGTATAGACTCTGGACAGAGGAGCCTTGGCCAGATACTTCTTGAGAAAACGGTCCAGTCTCTGCCCCGCGTCATTTTTTTCAATAACAATTTCCTTCATAATCCATTATATTGTATCACGGTCCATGGCTTCATACAAGAGAACGCAAAAAAAGTAAGGCCAATGCCGTTGGTAAAATTTGGTTGATATTGTTGGCAAATTATGGCAAAATCATAACAATAGTTAACACTTCTGCATCATTCTTCTCAAGGTATTTCAATGATTTTAACCAAACTCTGGGTATTGGCCATCCTGAGCGTCATCAGCATAGTTGATATTAAGCGACGAATAATTCCGGACGTCTGCGTTCTCCTGCTGATCCCTGTGACATTCTTTTCTGTTCCGCTCTGGCAAAGCAAAATCCTCGCTTCAGTGTCAGTATGGGCGGTTTACGTTGTGACAGCTTTAATCGCGGCCATTGCAAAGGCTCAGGTCCCCATAGGCATGGGAGACATTAAACTTCTTTCCGCCATCGGCCTGATTTCAGGATGCAAAGGGCTTTTGGCTGCCACTGTATTATCTTCTATTCTCGGCGGCATTACTGCGGCCACACTTCTCCTGCTGAAAAAAGTACAAAAAAAGGACCAAATTGCCTTTGGTCCTTTCATTGCTGTTTCTTATGCTCTTTACTTGGCGTCGGTTTCTGCCATATAAGCGACGAGTCTGAGCAGGTTTGCGGTATAACCGGCTTCGTTGTCATAGAATGCGATGAGCTTGAAGAAGTGATCGTTGATAGCGATGCCTTCTCTGCAGTCGAATGCGCAGGGCTGCCAGCTACCGAGGAAGTCGGAGGATACGACCTCGTCATCAACATATTCCATAATGTCCTTGAGGTAAGTCTCGGAAGCTTCCTTCATCTTGGCATTGATCTCGTCCAGGGTGGTGGGAGTTTCAAGAGCTACGTTAAGGTCAACAACGGAAACGTCACCGGTGGGTACTCTGTAGGAAATACCGGTAAGCTTACCCTTGACTTCGGGGATTACCAGACCTACCGCCTTTGCAGCACCGGTGGTGGAAGGAATGATGTTGCCGTAGACCATGCGGCCGGTTCTCCAGTCCTTCATGGAACGGGCATCAACGACCTTCTGCTTTGCAGTAGAAGAATGGATGGTGGACATGAGACCTTCCTTGATTCCCCAGTTATCCTGCAGGACCTTGCACATAGGTGCCAGGCAGTTGGTGGTGCAGCTTGCGCCGGAAACGACGTTCATGTCGCTGGTATATTTTTCGTGGTTTACACCGTATACGAAGGTGGGAGTTTCCTTATCTTTTGCGGGAGCGGAAATAATGACCTTCTTTGCGCCTGCCTTAAGATGAGCCTGGCACTTTTCGGTGGTCGTATATGCACCGGTAGTATCGATGACATATTCAACGCCGGCCTCTGCCCAGGGAATGTCCTCAGCATTGTCCATGCTGTAAACAAGGATCTTCTTGCCGTTGATGATGAGACCGTCTTCAGCCTCTTCAATGGTACCCTGGAATCTTCCGAAAAGGGTGTCGTAACGGAGCATGTAAGCCATGTAGTGAAGATCGCAGTTTCTGTAGTTGATAGCCTTGATCTCATACTTGTCGCCCATCTGCATCATTTCTCTGAGAGCGACTCTTCCGATACGGCCCCAGCCGTTTATACCGATTTTAATAGACATTTTGCATTTTCCTCCTAAAAACAAAACACTAATGCACTAATTTTAGCACCTTATTGTACCCCCTTTAGTTGATGTGTACAAGGGTGTAATTGATGCTTTTCCCACTTTGAGCAAACTTCATCTCATACTCAGTGGGGATCATATCAGCAAAATACGGTTCACTGTGCAGATCCCGGGTGACAGTTTCAACCGGGAGCTCCATAGCGTCAATTTCTTCAAGCCCGAACTGAAAAAGATCGTCATTGTCAGTTCTGAAGGCCAGCATGGCGCCGGGAGCGGCAATAGCCCTGTAGGCTTCCAGCTTCCCGCGGTAAACAAGACGCCTCTTGGCATGCCGAGCTTTGGGCCACGGGTCGCAGAAGTTGATGTAGATCCGGGAAACTTCTCCCTGAGCGAAAAAATCTCGGGCATCCTTTACAAACACCGAAATTACACGGAGATTCTTCAGTTCCAGCTCTTTTGCCTTCTGAAGAATGCGGATGGAAATATCAGGGCCGCCCTCTACGGCAATAAAATTCAATTCGGGATGGCGCAGGGCCATCTGAGTCAGGAACTGTCCTTTTCCGCTTCCTATCTCTACATGGATGGGATTGGAATTGCCGAAAAGGTCTGACCACTTTCCCGCCATTGTCTCAGGGCTTTCCACAAGCCATTCTCTGCACTCTTCTGTTATTTTGTCTCTTGATTTTACTGTTCTTTGTCTCATACCGGAATATGATACCACAAATCGGGAATAAATAAACTATTGCCTCTGATAATTGAAATATTATGCGTGAAATGTTATGCTCTTTTTGTCGCATTTCAAAAAATCAGAGGGACTTCATGAAAAACATAAGGGACACAGGACGAAGAATCGTTTTCCATATTACAGGTCTGTTTATAAAAATCATCTGCGGTTTATGGATGAAGCTTAGGATAAACAAAGACGAGACCGTTCGCCAATGGCAGAAATCGAAGGATCCCTTCCTGATCCTCTGCGGCCATCCGTCCGAAATGGACGCTGTCGTTCTGCTGGCCGCAGCCTTCCCAAGATACACAAGATTTGTTGTAGGCGCACTGCAGCTGTACAAACCGGGAATGCAAAGCAGATTTCTGCGTATGCTGGGCGTAATACCCAAGAAGCAATTTACCCCCGATATCGGCGCTATAAAAGAAATGATGCTCACCGTTAAAAACGGCGACGCTCTGGCAATGATGCCCGAAGGGCGTGTCTCCATTGACGGGACTCCGTCAGCCATTGATATTTCAACGGCAAAGCTGGTAAAAAAGCTCGGTGTCAACGTTGCGGTGCTCATTCCCCGCGGAACCTACTTCGTCAAGCCCTCCTACAATTACAGCGGACTTATCCCCGGAAAATTGGCGGGAGAACTTAAGAGCCTCATGAGCGCAGAGGAAATAAAAGAAAAAAGCGCTGAAGATATCCTTGCAGAGATCGTATCCGCACTGAACTACAACGCGTCGGAAGAGCTTCGCGGAAGCGAAAACACTTACGGGAAAAAGGATACCATTCCCATGGCAGGAGTATCCAATCTGTTCTACCGCTGTCCCTCATGCGGCAGACTGTTCACAGTTACAGACAAGGACGGAGTAATAAGCTGCGAAAGCTGCGGTCTGAGCCTTGCCGCAGGGAAGGATATGTTCCTGTCCTGCGCAAAAGCTGATGAGTCCGTGATCCCCGACACCGTCGCCGGTTGGAATGCCCTTCAGAAAGAATGGGAAAAGGACTTCTGGAGCAAAGAAAAGGCGGAACTTGTCCTGCAGGTCCGAAAAGACACTATGGTACTTAAAGAAGAAACCGAATACACGCCCAAGGGCAGCGGAACTCTCCGTTTGTCAGCGGCGGGTCTGGAGTACTCCGACGACGAAGAAAGCTTCGCAGTCCCCCTTGGCGCAGTTCCCGGTGTCTCAGCCGATTACCAGTTCGGGCACATAGTTTTCTACAAGGGCGACATTATGCGCCGCTTTACCTTCAGTGACAAAAGGCTTGCGGCCAGATTCGTCAATTCACTCATGACCCTTAAAGAACTATAAAAAAACAAGACCTCCCAACAGACGGTGAACTTGT
>JAKSSR010000039.1 GCA_024402995.1 Clostridia bacterium
TTCCATGTTTCCCGCGGAGCAACTGCCGGCTGCATCGGCCTCACCTATGACAACTTCAAGAAGTGCCTCCTCTGGATGGATCCGGAGATGGTCCCCTGCATTCTCATTACAGGCTACGAAAAGTAGTTGAGAGGTCAATATGAAGATCACTTATTTCGGACATTCCTGCTTCACTCTTGAAACAGAAGGCTACACAATTGCCCTTGATCCCTACGACGAACACGTTCCTGGCTACAAGCCTCTTGATATCAAGGCCTGCGCAGTTTACTGCTCTCACGGTCACTCCGACCACTGTGCCATCGACAAGGTCCAGCTTATGCCCGGAGGCGAAAACGACCCCATTGACATAGTCGAAATGGAAACCTACCACGACGACTGTGAAGGCGAAAAGCGCGGCATGAACTGGATGAGGATCTTTGAGGCTGAAGGCCTTCGCGTCGCTCATTTAGGTGACCTTGGCTGCGAACTTGAACCCGAAGAAATAGAAGAACTCTCCGGTGTTGACGCTCTCCTCATTCCCGTAGGCGGCTATTATACCATCGGTCCCGATCAGGCAAAGGCCATTGTGGATCAGGTAAAGCCCCGCATTGTCATTCCCATGCATTTCCGCAGCGAAGATAAGGGCTTTGATGTTCTCGCCGACGTAAAGGACTTTCTGGTCCTTTGCGACAATGTCCGCACAGAAGGCGACTCCATTGTGCTGGACAAGGCGACTCCCGCAGGGACAGTTCTGCTTACAAGCAAAAATTAATAAATGGCATTATAAAAGCGGCAAGCGTATGCTTGCCGCTTTTGTGCTGTCCGGAATTAGTCCAGATATGCGTCCAGGACCAGAAGGGTGGATGCGACTGCGTCCTTGTGGGAACGCTCGTAACCGTGGGAGGCGTAGACTCCGGGGCCCATGCAGCCGTGGCGAACGTTGGCGCCGGACTTGACGAGAACGTCAACATCGGAGCTGTAATTGGTGTAAACGTCAACTGCATAGTCTGCGTTGCAGTTGATAGCGGCCGTTTCAAGACCCTTGACAACATCGTAGTGATAGGGTCCGCCGCCGTCCTTTGCGCAGATGGAGAGCATACGGTCGGTGCAGGTAAGGCCTTCACCTACGCAGCCCATATCAACGCTGATAGCTTCAACGCAGTCAGCCGGGCAGAAGCTTCCTCCGCCGTGGCCGATTTCTTCAAATACGGTAAAGTGGAGATAAATGTGGCGAGCGGGAACGGTGCCGCTGTCCTTAAGGAACTTGGCGTAAGCAAGAAGAATGGCGGAGCTGAGCTTGTCATCCAGGTAGCGGCTCTTGATGTAGCCGGTGTCGGTAACTCTGGTCCTGGGTTCCACACAAACGAAATCGCCTGCGGAAATGCCCAGCATTTCAACATCCTCAGCGCAGCTGACGTCTTCGTCCAGGACTACTTCAATAGTGTCGTAGTTCTGCTCGTGGTTGTCGATTTTGGAATTGACGTGAGAAGATGCGTTGATAAGCTGAATTGTTCCTTCGTACTCGCCGCTGTAGCGGGTAATGATCTTTACGTTCTCCGTATTGGTGGTAACGGCCTTGCTGCCGCCGATGTTGACGATCTTCAGTCTGCCGTTGCTCTTGATCTCCTTGACCATTGCACCAAGGGTGTCAATGTGAGCCATGAGCAAGGTCCCGTTTCCTTCGCCGCCCAGGTCTACGGTAACGCCGCCTTTTACGGTGATCTCTGCATCATATCCCAGGTCATCAAATTGCTTCTTGACCCACTTTGCTGCATTCATGGTGTAGCCTGTGGGGCTGTCGATGGCAAGAAGCTCGACGGCCTTTTCCACGGCAAAATCGGTGTATTCTTTGATCAGTGCGTTCATGGTGTGTCCTTTCTGCCGCAGAGGCTAATAAATACCGTAAACTGTTGAAAGTATAAAATGTACTATGGCGGCCATGGGGCCGGAAAGCAGCATGCTGGGAATATTGAAGAAGATCATGATCATCAGTATCCACATGCTGTTGTTTCTTACAAATGCGTAAAATTTGGTGTAGTAAAGCTTGAAAAGCTCGGAAATGAAGTTGAAACCGTCAAGAGGGGGGACAGGCAGCAGATTGAAGAGCATGAGGGATACGTTGATGTAGATAACCTCAAGTATCATGCTTGCCAGTATTCCTCCGATCTTGCTTCCGAGAAAAGCGGGAGCAAAGGTAATGAGCAGTTTGAGGATCCCGCCGAATGCGAAGGCCAGAATAAGGTTCATGGTCACGCCGGCAAGGCTGACGGTAATGAGGCCCTTGCGTCTGTCGCGGAAGCGCTGAGGATTGATCCTGACGGGCTTGCCCCAGCCGAAGTGTATGAAGATGAGGCAGATGATGCCTGCCAGGTCTACATGGGCTCTTGGATCCACAGTCAGACGTCCTTCTCTTGCCGGAGTGTCATCGCCCCAGTAATCTGCCACTTTTGCGTGGGCAAATTCGTGGAAAGAAATGGCGATTATTATGGCCGGAAGCATATAGAGTGTATCTATGAATGAGTCAACGAGATAGGAGACTCCGCCGGACATCAGGGGTCTGACTACGCTTATGAAAAGCAGCACCCCGAGGAATATAAGTGTTCTCTGATCTAATTTTCTTCTCAAATGAAGACCTCCATTTACAATTTATTGATTATACCACTTTTTTCACACTAATTCCACACTTGTGATATAATATAAACGGGAGAAAGAGTGTCTGCGCAGATGACTTGGCGCGGCACAAATCACATATATGAAATGCACAGTAATAGGCGTTGCCGGCGGTACCGGCTCCGGCAAGTCCACGTTTACCAACCGTCTCAGGAGAGAATTCGGCAATGACGTAACGGTCATTTACTTTGATAACTATTACAAGCGCCGCGATGACATGAGCCTTGAGGAGCGCAAGCTGGTCAACTACGATCACCCCGACTCACTTGAAACGGATCTTCTCATTGAGAATGTTACCAAGCTTATTAACGGCATCGCCATTGACGAGCCTGTTTATGATTTTACAGTCCATAACAGAAGCGACAAGTTCCGCCACGTGGAACCCAGCAAGATCATTATCATTGAGGGCATTCTTGCTCTCCACGATGAGCGTCTGAGAAGCCTCATGGATATTAAAGTCTTTGTTGAGGCTGATGCCGACGAGAGAATACTTCGCAGGGTCATTCGCGACGTCCGTGACAGAGGCCGTGACATAGAAGGCATTGCCCGCCAGTATCTGACCACCGTAAAACCCATGCATTACGCCTACGTTGAGCCTACCCGCTATCTGGCGGACATGGTCATCAACAGCGGAATGAATCAGGTTGCCTTCGACCTGGTCAAAACCAAGATCCAGCAGATATTACAGGAGAAATAGATGAACTACTACGACTACACAAGACCCCAGCCCGGTCACTATGTGGTGACCCAGTCCAGCAGGAATATCAAGGCCCTGGCAAAGCAGTCCCTTCAGGGAAAGTGGGCTGCAGCCATAGGCATGGCGCTGCTCATTGAACTCATAATCAGCGGCCCGGGGATCATTTTCAGCTTCCTCGGCTCCAACAAGCTAATTTCCTTCCTCAGCGACGTTTATACCGTTGCTATTACCGGTCCCGCAACAGCAGGACTTTCACTCTACTATCTGGGCATTTTCCGTATGCAGGATCCGGGAAGTAAGGAACTTTTTACACCCTTCAACGACAAGGTCCTCTTTATCAAGGCTCTGCTGGTTTACTGCAGCATGCTCATGAGGATCATTCTCCTCAGCTTTCTGTTCGTTGTCCCCGGAGTTATTGCAGCTTATAAATACTCCTTGTCCTTCAAGGTCCTGGCCGATCATCCCGAAATGACTCCGCAGGAAGTTCTCAGTGAAAGCGCAAGGATCATGGACGGAAACAAACTGAAGCTTCTCATGCTTCAACTCAGTTTCTTCTTCCTGTATTTCATCGTAAGCATTCCCAAGGGCATCAGTTCCTACCAGGCTCAGGCTTTTGTCGGCGCTAACCTGTCTGATCTTATGGCCAATATAGACTTGTTCAACAAGTTCTACGATGCGTACGTATCCAACCCCATAATCATTATTTCTTACGTCTTCGGCGTACTCCTGAACGTATATGTTCAGGTCTCGGAATGCTGCTTTTACGACCTGGCAAGCGGCAGCCTCATAGTAAAACAGGCCTCTTAGTGGAGAATATAAAATGGAAACACCCCTTAAATTCGGAACTTCCCCTGCCGGAAAGAAATTCGTTCCTCTTCTTTTCGCAGGCGACATAAACGTTTACAGCGTTGCCCGCGCTTTTTACGAAGCCTACGGCTGCATGAGCTACGCTTACGGCAAGTATGCCACCGGCGTCTGCATGAACAGCGTCATCCTGAGCTACAGTGCCAACCCCAAGTGCGATCAGCCCGAAACCTTCATGGAACTGGTCTACACCTTTGCAAAGGACCATTCTGACAAGACTGTCATACTCATGGGCTGCGGCGACAGCTACGTAGAACTTATTTCCGCGGCAAAGGACCATCTTCCCGCCAACGTCATTGCTCCTTACATCGATTTTGAAATGATGGAGCATCTTACCCACAAGGAAGAGTTCTACAAGCTCTGCGACGAGAAGGGCATTGACCGTCCCGACACCTACGTATATCATTGCGGCGACAGCCTTGATTTCACTCTGCCCTTCGGAGGCCCCTTTATTGTAAAGCCCTCCAACGGTCCTGAATACTGGGCTCATCCCTACGAGACCCAGAAGAAGGTCTACAAGGTAGAAAAATTTGAAGAAGTAAAGAGCGTCCTCATGGACATTTACGGCGCAGGCTATGAAGATTCCGTCATTATCCAGAACTTCATTCCCGGCGGCGACGACTGCATGCGCGTACTTACTTCCTACTCTGACCGCAGAGGTCAGGTCAAGATGATGTGCCTGGGACACGTTCTTTTGGAAGAGCATACTCCCCACGGCATAGGCAACCACGCCGTCATCATTACCGAGTATGACGAAGCTCTCATGCTGAAGTATAAGAAGCTCCTCGAAGATATGCACTTTGTAGGCTTCTCAAATTTCGACATTAAGTACGATGAGAGAGACGGCAAGTTCAAGGCCTTTGAGATCAACACCCGCCAGGGACGCAGCAATTACTACGTCACCGCCAGCGGCGCCAACATTGCCGATCTGGTCGTCCGCGACAGACTGGACGAAGAAGATCTGGAGCTGAAGCTTGTTGACAACGAGTTCCTGTGGACTGTTCTTCCGATCAAGCTTGTTGACAAGTATATCAGCGATGAAAATTACGCTCGCATGCACGCGCTGCTGAAGGAAGGAAAGGTGGAGCATCCTCTCTATCTGGACATTGACCGCAACAAGCAGCGCAACATGATGATAGTTAAGAATCAGTACGGCCAGTACTACAAGTACAGGAAGTACGTAGGCAAAGGAAAGAAGAGAAAATGAATTCAGTTTTTACACTGAAAAAATACATAGACGCCCTGAAGGCCGGCCAGGTCTTTCTCAGCGGACCTTCCTGGCTTGACGACTGCCGGGTTCTTGGATTGACCTTTGATTCCCGCAAGGCGGCAAAGGGAACCCTCTTCGTCTGCAAAGGCGCTGCATTTAAAGAAGAATACCTGCGCAAGGCCTTTGAGCAGGGAGCATTCTGCTACGTATCTGACAAGATCTACGGAGCATTTCCCGGGATCATAGTCAGCGATATAAGAAAGGCCATGGCGATCCTGGCCAACGTCTTTAACGACGAAGCCTGGAGATCCTTCCCCCTTGTGGGTATTACCGGGACCAAGGGAAAGTCCACCGTTACCTATTACATCAAGAGCATTGCGGAAAAGCGTGCCTTGGAGAAGGGCGGCGCTCCTCTTGCTTATCTGAGCACCATTGATACCTTCGACGGAGTCGAAAGCTTTGAATCTCACCTGACCACTCCCGAAGCCATTGAACTGGGAGAACGCTTTTCCAACGCCAGGGACGCCGGCGTTTCCGCCATGGTCATGGAGGTTTCCTCCCAGGCTCTTAAATACCGCAGAACGGAAGGAGTCCGCTTTGACATCGGCGCCTTCCTCAATTTCGGTACCGACCACATCGGAGGCAGCGAGCATCCCGATGAAGAAGACTATCTGAACTCCAAACTGATGATCTTCTCCCAGAGCGATACGGTCATAGTCAATTTAGATACTGACCGCAGGGAAACTATACTGGGTGCCGCAAAGGACGCCAAGGCAAAAAAGCTTATCTGCTATTCTGCCAGGGGCTGTGAATCAGCGGAAGGTCTGCAGGCAGACTTCCTTGCAAGAGACGTGAGAAAAGAGCAGGGGAACACTGTTTTCGGTCTGTATAAACTGGATGAAAACAATGTATACCAAAAACTGTCTGATGTAACCCTTGCGATGCCCGGCCTATTCAACGTCGAAAACGCCGTTGTAGCCGCCGCAATATGCTTTGAACTGGGCTACACCATTGAAGAGATCTGTGCCGGTCTTCTCAATGCCCGGGCCGCAGGCCGCATGGAGCACTTCAGAAACGATGAAAGAGACCTTGACGTCATAGTTGACTATGCTCACAACGAAATGAGCTTTCGCAGTCTGTTCTCTTCTATTAAAGAAGAGTATCCCGGCCGCAGACTTGAAGCCGTCTTCGGATGTCCCGGAGGTAAGGGGCTGCAGCGCCGTGAGGCTCTCCCCAGAGCGGCTGCCGCTTACTGCGACTTTGTCTGGATAACAGAAGAAGATCCCGGCTTTGAAGATCCCGCTGAAATATCCGCTCAGGTTCTCGAAAACCTTAAGCGCTTCGGCGGAAGCGGAACTATCATTGTGGACCGTGAAGAGTGCATTAAAAAGGCCATTGCCGACGCCGCACCAGGAACAGTTCTGGTCCTTGCCGCAAAAGGCCGCGAGAACTACATGAAGAGAGGGGCAAAATACGTTGCCGTCACCTCTGACGCGGAACTTGCAGAAAAGTATTTGTAATCCATTTGGTTTTTTGGTAATATGGACTTACCTGATATATAAACACAAGGAGGTTAGCTATGGAAAATAAAAAGATGATTATCGCCATCCTGTCCGGAGACGACAGTGCGGATACCATTAGCGAGCTCAATAAGAACGGATTCTATGTTACGGTTCTCAGCACAGCCGGCGGATTCCTGAAGAGAAAGAGCGTTACCCTGCTGATCGGTACAGAAGAGTCCAACGTTGAAAAGGTCAACGCCATTCTCAAGTCCAAGGCAGGACGCCGCAAAGAGCAGGTCTACTATCATGCAGCAAGCTTTTCCGAGCACGATACCGGTCATATGGTAAGCTCTCCCTCAGCCATTCCCATTGAACAGGAAGTCGGCGGTGCCGTCGTCTTTGTTATGGATCTGGACAAAATGGAAAAGTACTGATCCCGCAAATTTTACAGGTCCGGAGCCGCTGCTTCGGACTTTTTCTTTTTTAAGTGACAAAACTGTAACCTCAGCAGCTTATTCCCGTTTATTTGTGTGAACGGCCCGATTCAAGAGGAAAATCCATGGAAGATGAAAGAATAGTAGATCTGTACTGGGAGCGCAGCGAGGAGGCCATAACTCAAAGCTCCTCCAAGTACGGAAGATACTGCCATAGTATTGCCTATAACATACTTTACAGCGACGAAGACTCGGAGGAATGCGTCAGCGATACCTGGCTCAGAGCCTGGGGCGCTATTCCCCCTGCAAGACCGTCTTGTCTTAAAGCTTTTTTAGGCAAAATAACGAGAAATCTGGCCCTTGACCGCTACGACGCCGCCAAGGCCAAGAAGCGTGGGGGCGGAGAACTTGATACCGCTCTGGATGAACTGGCAGAAGTCATTCCCGATGCAGGCCCTCAGTCTTCCGCCCTGGAAGAAATAGAGCTGACGGAGATACTCAACGAGTTTCTCGGCACTCTTTCTCCCGAAAAGCGCAAGATCTTCATGAGACGCTATTGGTACATGGATCCGGTCAAGGACATTGCCGATTTCTATCAGCTGTCCGAAAGCAAGGTCAAGACCACTCTGTTCAGATGCAGAGAAGAACTTAAGACTGTGCTTCTGAAGGAAGGAATAAGCATATGAGCGACGGAAAGAGAATAATCAGCGCCCTGGGTGGCGTTGACGAAAAATTCATAGAGGAAGCTTCTCAGCCGGAGAAACTGGCCCTTGATGACCCTGCCTTTGAACCGGTTCGAATAAAGAAAAAGACAAACTGGAAGCTTTGGATCGGCAGTGTGGCCGCCCTTGTGGCGGTGGCTGTTGGTATAGGAATAGGAAGCGGAGGTACAGAAAAGGCTATGAACAGTGCAGCAGATGACCGTTTCATAATGAACACAGTCACAACAGAAAGCGCAGCAGTCGAAGAAGCAGCAGAAGAACCTGCTCTGCTTATTTCTGCGGACAGCGATGAGTCAGAAGCCAACGCCGAAGACGTTATTGAAACCGGAGCGCAGAATGCTGAAGCCCGCGTCTCCAACGATGAGTACCTGGCAAAATGCCTGTCCAGAGGACTTACCGCCGGTGTTCCTCAGTATCCGGAAAGCCTGAAGAATCCCGATGCTTCTGCTAATGACATGGAACAGGATTGGAACGCTTACATGGCCGCAAGCAGTGCCTACACGGAAGCCGTTCAGACCAAATACAAAGACGTAGCCGGATATGAGGAAGCCCTTAAGACCTTCACAGAAACCACGGCAAAGCAGTTCCTTACAGGCAAGGAAGACAATACAGTCTACTCGCCTCTCAACCTCTACATGGCTCTGTCCATGCTTGCCGAGATCACCGACGGTGACAGCCGTCAGCAGATACTGGACCTTCTGGACCTTGACAGCATAGAGGCTGTCCGCGAAGAAGCCCGCAAGCTCTGGCTGGCCAATTACACCGACGACGGCCTTACCACCTTGCTTCTGGGAAGCGGAGCCTGGATCGACGATCAGTTCGGCGTAAATTACAGCGTACTTGACACTCTCGTCGAAAAATACTACGCTTTCTATGTAGTAGGTGATATGAGATCCGAAGAAATGAACCAGTCCTTCTGCGACTGGCTCAGCCAGCAGACCAACGGTCTTCTTGACGAATTCATTTCAGGAGAAAAGTTCGATCCCGATACTGTACTTGCTCTTGCAAGCACCATATACTATAAAGCCCACTGGCAGGACGTTTTCCGGGAAAGCGCCACAGAAGACGCTGTTTTCCACGCTCTTTCCGGAGACCAGACAGTTCCCTTCATGAATGAGAAATGTTCAGGTGCCATTAACAGAGGCAGCGGCTTTATCGCCACCTACAAATACATGGCCGGAGGCGAGCGCATGTACTTCGTTCTCCCCAACGAGGACGTTACTGTCGACCAGGTGCTGGAAAGCGATGAGCTATGGAGCACTCTTAACGATTTCGACCAGTCGAAAAACACTTCCTACGGCGTCATCGTTACTCTGTCCCTGCCAAAGTTTGACGTGAGCAGCGGCGCCGATCTCTCCGAAGGCCTTGTGTCTCTGGGAGTCAGCGATGTCTTTAACGATCTTAAATCTGACTTCAGTCCTCTGACCTCCGCTGCCGGAATGTACGTAGGCAAGGTCAGCCACAACGCCAGAGTAAAGATAGATGAAGAGGGCGTAGAGGCCGCGGCCTATACGGCGATCCTGGTCTGCGGAAGCGCTATGCCCATTGAATATGCAGACTTTATCTGCGACAGGCCCTTTATCTTTGTTATCACCAATTCCGACGGCGCAGTCCTGTTCATGGGCACCGTCAGCAGCATTGAATAATCAGGAGGTAATCCAATGAAAAAAACTATTGCAGCTGTTCTGGCATTAATTATGCTGCTGGCTCTTGCGGGCTGCGGCTCTTCTTACAAAAGCGACAGTGCTGTATATGAAGGCAGCTACTATGCTTCTTCCACAACTGCCGCCGAAGCACCCATGGCTAATTATGACAGTGCCTGGGGCGATGATTACTACTATGAAACCAGCGAATATGCAGAAGAAGCTCAGGGTGCCTCCGGCAGCATAGATTCCGAAAGCCTGGGCAACACCAAAGCAAACGTAAAGCTCATCTACAGGGCAAACATGAGCGTTCAGACCACTGACTTCCAGCAGACCTATCAGTCTTTAGTCGACCTGGTCAATGCCAACGGCGGTTACTTTGAAAGCAGCAACGTCAACAACGGCGGCTACTTCTCCGACGGAAGCTATATGAGCGGTTACTATACCGTTCGCATTCCTTCCGAAAACTACGGAGCCTTTGTCAACGCAGTAGGCAGCAGCTGCCACGTTGTAAATCTCAATGAAAGCGTTGAAGACGTAGGTCTGGCATATTTCGAGATCGAAAGCAGACTTGAAACTCTGAAGATCAAGGAAGACCGTCTCCAGGGCCTTCTTGCAGAGGCAGACAACATGACCGATATCATCGATCTGGAAAACGCTCTCTCTGACTGCGAATATCAGATCGATATGTACAAGAGCAGTCTCAATCGCTACGACAGTCTCATCGGTTACTCCACCATCAACATCGACATTGAAAAGGTCACTGTTTACACCCCGGCAGTTCAGGAAGAACTGACCTTCGGCCAGAGAGTCGAAAGAGCATTTGAAGCAGGCGTTACTGACTTCAGAGATGGTTTTGAAGACTTCATCGTCTGGGGCTCCAGAAACATTCTTGACATCCTCCTGATCCTGGTCATCATCCTCGTTATCTGCGCGATCCATCCCTTCAGAAGACTTCGCGCACGCAACGACCGCTGGTCAGAAAAGCACCAGGCAAAGAAGGAAATGAAGGCTGAAAAGAAGGCTGCAAAGGCCGCCGGCAAGGCTCAGAAGGGCAAGAAGTCCGCTGCCGCAGATCCCGTTGAGATCAACACCGGAGACGGCGAAGGCGACTGGTCTCAGCCTGCATACGTTGAAAGCGATCAGGACGGAAACGAAAAGAAGTAAAGATACGAAAGGGAGCGCCGCTCCCCGACGTCACTAAATAATCACTTGTGAATTCCCTGCTTTGGATGTATCATTCGAAGTGGGGAATTTTAACTATAATCAAACAGGGGAAAGGAAAATCAATGGCAAATAAGGATCCCTATGTCGTCCTCGGCGTATCAAAAGGCGCCACAGACGAAGAGATCAAAAGTGCATACAGAAAACTTACAAAGCAGTATCATCCGGACCTGCATCCTGATGATCCGCAGGCCGCCGCAAAGATGAGCGAGGTCAATGCCGCTTACGATCAGATCAAGGACGCGGCCTCACGCAGCAAGTACGAGTACAGCCAGAATGTTCATCCGGGCAGCGGCTACGGTTACGGAAGCAGTCCCTACGGTACTTACGGACAGTCCGGCTACAGCGGCTACGGTGCTTACGGTAATTACGGCCAGAGCGGCTATTACGGAAGCAGTCAGAGCTCATATACCGACAGTGATGACGGTGATGACGGCGTCTGGGTATTTACTCCCTTCGGTGCCTTCAAAATGGGCGGAAAAAGCCAGAGCTACGGCTCTTCGGACAGCAGGGAAAGCTCAGGCAGCAGTTATTACACCCGCAGAACGGTCCGCCGGCCCTTCGGCATCCTGCGCTACATTCTGCTGTTTTTACTCATCAATATGCTTTTCCGCTCCTGCACCCGCATGATGCTCTGGGGAAGCTACAACACTCAGGTAAATCCGGATCCCGGTACCAAAAGCGAGCAGCGTTATGACATGCCCGGCGCAACACAGTCTTTTTAATCAAGGAGGATTTTATGGAATATAATGTTCAGAAGCTCAAAGACAGCGTAAATGCTATTTTTGACGAAATCGTTGCAATCAGAAGAGACCTGCACATGCATCCCGAGCTCGGTCAGCAGGAAGTCCGTACCAGCAAGCTGGTTCAGGATAAACTGGATGAGTGGGGCATCAAGCACTGGGACGAGGTTGCCGGTCACGGTGTTGTCGCGTACATTCCCGGTACGGATGAGACCCGCGCCTTCGGCGTAAGAGGAGATATGGATGCTCTTCCCATTCAGGAAGTCACCGAAAGCCCCTTTAAGTCTGTAGTTCCCGGAGTCATGCACGCCTGCGGACACGACGTCCACACCGCCATTCTTCTCGGTACAGCCAAGCTCATCAAGGACATGAGCCCTCTTCCCGTCGGCGTAAAGTTCTTCTTCCAGCCTTCCGAAGAGACTATCGGAGGCGCTGACCAGATGATCAAGGCCGGCTTTATGGAAAACCCCAAGGTCGAGAAAATGCTGGCTCTGCACATATCCCCCAACTTTAAGGTAGGTGTCTGCGAAATCATGCCCGGCCCCATGAACGCCGCATGCGCAAGCATCAACGTCAAGGTAATAGGCAAGTCCGCTCACGGCGCATATCCCCACAAGGGCCTTGATCCCCTTATTCCCGCATGCGCAATGGTCATGGAGATCCAGTCCATTATCTCAAGACTTATGGATCCTTTCGACGCAGGTCTTGTTACCATCGGTAATTTCCACAGCGGCACCAAGGACAACGTTATCCCCGCATACACTACCTTCTCCGGCACTGTCCGCGGAACCTCCACCGAGCTTTGCATGGACATTGCCAACAAGGCAAAGCGCATTTGTGAGAATACTGCTGCCGCCTACGGCGCAGGTATCGAGGTAGAAGTTGAGCAGGGTTATCCCGCGCTTATCAACACCGTGGAAATGGCGGAGCTTCTCCGCGACGTATGCACCAAGGTCCTGGGCAAGGAATTCGTTCATTACAAGCCCCGTCCAACCCTCGGCGCAGACGACTTTGCCTTCTTCTCCAGCAGCTGCCCCTCCATTTACTACAACCTGGGTACTGCCCGTCCCGATGATGACAACCCGGCTCTGCTCCACGACGAAAAGCTTGACGTTGACGAAAACTGCATGATCAACGGCATGCTCTCCGAAGTCGGAATGCTGCTTGAGATGATGTAATACAGAGCAATTGATAAACCATAAAACCGCCTGAAAATTTCAGGCGGTTTTTGTATTTTGCGCCATGTTTTTAATAAGTGACTTATAGGACAAAAGGTGTTGGTGAAAAAAGTCCTTAAAATGCAGGACGGCAGACTGGTGAAATATGCGTAAAAGCTGATGTAATCCCGAAACGTGTTATCGCGTTTCACGATAGCTAGTTCAGGGCTTTAGTTTTTTTAGAAAATATTTGATTGTTGTGCAATTGGTCGAGATATGATACAATTTACATACATTCTATTTTATTTATGGTGAAAGGAGTACCACAATGAAAAAAGCGTTAGTTTGTTTTACTCTGATGTTGGTTTTGGTTTTGGGATGTTTCATCCTTGTGTTCGCCAGAATTGATTGCGATCATAGCTATGGAAGCTACAGCATAACACGTTGTGGCATTTATTCGGGCACATGTAAACAGAAAGATGTGACAACGTATTATTGCAAAGAGTGTGGTGAAGAGTTACGATCAACGGCCCGCTATTATACTGTACACGAAGGTCATGCAGTCGGAGCATATGAGACGATAGGGGGCGTTCAGGTATATATTGAACGCTGTAGCGTTTGTCATAAAATAATGAATTAGTAAAAGGATGGAACTGCACATGAAACAGCTTTGTTTTGTTCTTGCTTTGGTGATTTCTCTGTTGATACCAGCCTATTCATTTGCCGCATCTGTTGAAATCCCTGATACAGGCATTAGTTTCGATGCAGGTAATTATTCAACCTTCGTTTCAGGGCAGACAGACATTGATGCTTCTTTGGAAAAGGACAATTTTACCGCGGAGTACTATCAGAGTGTATTCGACTATTACCCTGATTTAAAGCTATGGGCATATTCGGAAGCAGATGACAGACAGGTGCAGTTTTACGTACATGAAGGTGCTTTACTGTGTTCACCGACTGAAGGAAATGAATATCAACCTGAAGAAATCATCCCCGCGGCTCTTTTAGATGACAAGAAAGAAGCGTCTTCAGATTTTGACAGTCGAGTGGAAGCCCATAACGGAACTGTTTATTACGTAATGAGCGGAAATTTTGAATCTGCTCCTCAGATCGGATTTGCCTTTGCGTTTTGTGAGTACAAGGGTGGGTTTGCAGAAATCTCCATAGTCGATTATGAAAATGCGGACCATTTGGAAAGCCTCAGCATTCTTGATAGTTTCAATTATCATGCTGCGGCAGAGGATGACGCACCGGAAATTAAACCTTTACTCCTCATTTCAATTGCCGCCGCAGCAGCAGTATGTGCTGCAGTATTTGTAAAAATAAAGAAAAGCAAGTAGTTTTATTCAAAGAGCATGCCATGCGGCATGCTCTTTTTGCAGAATCAGGAGACCGTATGGGAATATTGAATGCTAAAGACATAAGCTACAGTTATAAGAGCAAATATGTGACTGTAAATGCGGTTAAAGGTTTTTCCTACGAATTTGATAACGGAAAAATATATGCCATAGTAGGTAAGTCAGGGAGCGGAAAAACAACGCTGTTAAGTCTTCTTGCCGGGTTGGACCGTCCCTCGTCGGGAACCATCGAGTACGCCGGTCAGGATCTGAGTAAAATGAATCTTGATCAGTACAGAAGAAATAACGTGTCTGTAGTGTATCAGAACTTCAATCTGTTTTCGCTGCTAAATGTTTTGGAGAATGTAAGTTATCCAGCGGAATTACAGGGTAGGAGTAAAACAGAGGCACTCAGTCTTGCCAAAGAATATCTGGAGGCTGTCGGACTCGGTGAAACATACTGGAAGCGCGTTCCGTCAATGCTTTCAGGCGGAGAACAGCAGAGGGTAGCCATTGCCCGTACACTGGCCAGCGGTTCGTCTCTGATTCTTGCCGATGAGCCAACGGGAAACCTGGACGAAGAAAACAGCAGAATGATAATAAATATGCTGCTGAAGCTTGCTCACGAGTACGGCAAGTGTGTTGTAGTCGTAACTCATGATTTGGAAATCGCTGACATGGCTGACGTAATTCTTAAAATGAGAGATGGAGAGCTTGTAGAAAATGATCTTTAAGAATGCATTCAGGCAACTGCTGCGAAGACCTGTGCTGCTGATCGTTTATGGCCTGATTGCTGCGCTTATAACCTCTGTATTATGCATAGGCTTTGTGCTGACAGACT
Source organism: Clostridia bacterium (assembly GCA_024402995.1). Classification (GTDB taxonomy): domain Bacteria; phylum Bacillota; class Clostridia; order Peptostreptococcales; family Anaerovoracaceae; genus JAKSSR01. The sequence goes on from JAKSSR010000039.1 coordinate 15,024, forward strand.
CCTACTCCAAAGCTTCAAGAGATCTGGACAATGCTTATCGGACTATTGCGGTGCCGACAGTTTATTCCCAAGTCCCTGCAAGTACAGACTATTATGCTATCAGGGCAATGCTTGATTCCGGTACTGTAAGCCTTAAAGCCTATGAAGAAGCTTATGAGAAAGGTTCGGAGCTGTATTCATTCCCGTTGGACGGGGATAGCATACGATACACAGGCCGGACGGAGAACTCTGTGAGTCAGCTGAAAAACTTGGATCTTACGGCGTTTTTATCTTCGGAGTATGTCACTTCAGTTGATATTCGCCGCCGTTATGGCGCGTATATAGAAGGCTTGGAAAAACCGCGAGAATTACTGTATGCCGATCTTAAGAGAAACGATGTTCTGATCTTTACTCCCGATATTGATGATGTGCTTGTGCTTACCCCGGATGATACCGTCGATTCATGCTATCAATTACCTGTAACAGTTGAATATTCAATGCAGGCAGATGCAAGCGGGTACTATTCTTTTTACGATCTTGACTGCATTCCTGTGAAAGTTGTTTACAGTGACAGCCGTGACCGTTTAGTATTCGAGCCGGGGAAGACCTACATTGCTTTATGCACCGAATATTACGAACTTGATTACTGGGACAAAGGATCTGAACGGATGATCTCAATGCCTATGAGTACAAAGCATTACTACACCTATTACATTGTTTCCTCAGGTTCTGACTCAATAGCCGGTATCAAAGATAACAGCATAGAGCTTATATGTGAATATACTGACGACTTCTTCAAAAGCGAAAGGGGAGTGCAGTTTAAGGAATACGTTGACGCTTTGAATATCAGCTTGCAAAGCGCCGCAGTTATGACTACGTCGGACATTAATATGATCAGGGCTTTCCACAGTGAGAAGCTTTATGCGCGTGAAGGCCGTTTGTTTACTGATGAAGAACAGGCCTCGGGAGCAAAGATATGCCTGGTAAGTTATGATCTGGCAAAGCTTAACGGTTGGGCTGTCG
>JAKSSR010000004.1 GCA_024402995.1 Clostridia bacterium
TCAGATATCCCAGACTTGAAATTGATCTTGCGAAGCTTGAGAACAATGTCAGGAACATTTATAAACGCTGCCATGATTACGGAATCAATCTTTGCTGCGTAACCAAAGGCTTTACCGCTAACCCCGAAATGGTCAAAGCCGTGGTCAGAGGCGGATACGACCAGCTGGGTACTTCCCGCCTGTCTCACGTACGCTCCATGATGGCCCTTGGTTATACAGGTCCTTATATGCTTCTCCGTATTCCCCAGATGTGCGAACTTGACGAGCTTGCTGAGATTTGTCAGTATTCTCTTCAGAGTGAACCGGAAGTCATTGAAGCTCTGAATAAGATCTGCCTTGAAAAGGGCAAAAAACACAAGGTCGTTCTGATGTTTGATCTGGGTGATCTGCGCGAGGGTTTCTGGGATTGGGCAGAGGGTATTTCGGAAGCAATTCATGTAGAGAACGATCTTGAAGGTCTTGAACTTGCAGGTATCGGCACTAACCTGGGCTGCTATGGAAGTGTTATGCCTACTGTAGAGAAAATGAACGACCTTGTATCCATCGCCGAAGAAATAGAGGCCGCCATAGGCCGCAAACTGGAGATCGTTTCCGGCGGTGCAACAAGCTCCTACGGCCTGGTGTATTCCGGCAATATGCCCAAGGGAATAACTCACTTGAGAATAGGCGAGGAACTGTCTACTCCTTTGGACGTCCCCGTAAGTGAAGAAGAAACCGTTGTCCCTGCCGACCTTGGCCAGCCTATTCTTCTGCAGGCTCAGGTCGTTGAGGTCAAGCTCAAGGCAAGCAAGCCCAGAGGGGTAATGTTCCGCGATGCTTTCCGCAACACTCCGGTCTATCCGGATTACGGCGACAGAAAGCGGGCCATTGTCGCTCTCGGACGTCACGATATTGCAGATTTTTCCTATATTGAGATCCTTGAACCCGGATGCAAGGTCCTGGGCGGTTCTTCCGATCACACTATCATAGATATTGAGGATGCCGAAAGAGATATCCACGTAGGAGATATCATTGATTTCCATGTAACATATGCGGGCCAGATGTTTGTCACCTGTACTCCTGACATAAATATTGTTTACAAATAAGGACATTTTAATGCTGAAAAAAGTCATAAGCGCTGCCTTGGTCCTGTGCCTCCTTATGGTCTGCCTCTGCGGCTGCGAAACCTATGACAACTTCATAAACGCTTTCTTCCCCGAGAAGAATCCCGTAGTGGAGATTCCTGTGGAGGATACGGTAAAAATCGGCGTATTTGAGCCTCTTTCCGGTGATGACGCCGAGGGTGCCGCCGAGGAGATACGCGGAATTGAGCTTGCTCATGAGCTTTATCCCACGGTGCTGGGGAAAGAAGTTGAACTCATTTATGCCGACAACGAGTCCAGCGACTCTGTGGCCGTCGACGCCGCTAAAGAACTGGTAGGGCAGGGTGTTTCCGTTGTTCTGGGAAGCTATCGCAATGTTCTTTCCCTTGCCGGAGCAGATGTCTTCTGTGAGGCCAGAACTCCCGCCATTGCCATTACCTGTACCAATCCTCTCATTACTCAGTCTAACAACTACTACTGCAGAGCCTGCTTTATCGACGCCGACCAGGGCCAGACAGCTGCTATTTACGGCATCACCAAGCTGAGCAAGAACTGGTTTACGGTGTTTTATAAAGAGGGTGATGACTATGCCGCCAGCCTTGCGGATCAGTTCTGTGAAGAAGTTGCAGGAAGACTTGGAAATTCATATTCCGTAGCGACTGTGACCTTCCCGGAAAATACTGAGGATTTCAGTCTTTATCTGCAGAAGCTCAGTGTTATTCGCACCGGTCCCATATTCTTCCCCTCTGATTCCGAACTTGGCCAGGAGGTCATTTATCAGGCTGCTCAGCTGGGGTATGACTTTGACTGGATAGGAACAAGCAAGTGGCTGGATATTGCAGATCATTCAGCTTCTCTTCAGCGCGATACTGCTTTCCTTGAAGGCGTCGCCTTTGTGGCAGATTATTCCGCTGATGCGACCCTGGGAGAAATGACTGAGATCTTCCGTCAGGCCTATGCCGAAAAATACGGCAGCGATGCCGTTCCCGGAAAGAATGTGGCTCTGGGATTTGATGCCTATCTTCTTGCTCTTGAGGGCATAGAAGAAGCCGGTTCCGCCACAGCCGGCACACTTATTTCCAACAAGCGGGGGGGGGGCAAGGGCTTTGCGGCCGCAACAGGAACCATAACCATGGGCCCCAAGGGCGACCCGACCAAGGATGTTGTAATAGATATAGTTAAGGATGGCGCTGTCTGCGCCGGATATACAGTTACCCGATAAGGGAGAATGGAGATTAAAATGAAAGAACAGATCAAGGCACTGCTGGACGAAATCAGACCCGCACTTCAGAGAGACGGCGGAGACGTTGAATTTGTCGACTACACCGACGAACACATCGTTCTCGTAGAACTCCAGGGACACTGCGCAGGCTGCCCCCACGCACAGATGACCGTTAAGATGGGTATCGAAGAATTCCTCAAGGAACAGATTCCCGAAATCGAAGCTGTCGAAGCAGTCAACAAGTTTGAGTTTTAATTAAATGTCATCGAAACACAGCAAGAAAAAAGTTAAGATCAATTTCGGCCGTCTGGCCCTGTCTTTGGTCCTTGTTTTTGCCGTAGTTTTTGCCGTCATTACTCTGGTCAAGGATACATTCCCCGCTCTTGCGAAGAGCGCCGGTGAGCTTATGGCCAAGGACGGACGCAGCGGTGAAAATAAGAAGACTGAAATGCCTGCAGATCCAACTGCCGGTATGGACGAGCCTCTGCCTCTTGACGACCCTGCCGGATCGGAGGAACCGGGGGAGCCTGTTCAGACAGAAGAGCCCGAAAGCCCTGCTGAGCCTCAGATAACCAAGCTTCGCATTCGCTGCGCCGGCGACGTTATGGCTCACGATTCCCAGCTTAAGAGCGCAAAGACCTCTGACGGTTACAGCTTCTGCAGCTGGTTCGAATACGTAAAGCCCCTCCTTGAGGATGCGGACGTTACCATGGTCAACGTGGAAACTACCTTCCCCGGAAGCGATTACCACGGTTATCCTACCTTCAGGTCTCCTGACCAGCTTTGTGATGCCATTGCCGATTTCCACCCGGAGATCGCAATTTTCGCAAACAACCATATGCTGGACAGCAATCAGTCCGGATTTGAACGTTCTGTCAATCTCATGAGGGATAAGGGCATGAACGTTGCCGGGGGCTATCTTCCCGGCGAAGAAAAGACCTGGACCATTATTGAGACTACTGACGGGATCAAGCTGGGCGTAGTTGCTTACGTCTACGAGAATTTTGAGCAGAACGGCAGACGCTGCCTTAACGGCTGCTATATTCCCAGTGCCCTTGAATCTACCATCAATTCCTTCCGTTACTATAACGACGGAGATATGGCAGAGATCAAGGCTACTGTTGAAGCCTGCCGTGCGGACGGTGCCGATATTGTCATGGCCTTTATGCATTGGGGTGAGGAGTATTACATCGATCCCATGAAGTCCCAGATGGATCTGGCTCAGACTGTGGTGGATACCGGCGTTGATTTTGTCGTCGGTTCTCACCCACACGTTCCCGAAAAGATCGTCTGGCTCACCAATAAGGAAGGAAAGGAAATTCCCGTTTACTATTCTCTGGGCAACTTCATTTCCAACCAGAGGACCGAAACCATGGGCGATACCAAGAACAAGGTCCACACCGAAGAAGGTCTTATCGCAAACATTGAACTCAGCTACAATCACGCAACGGGAGAGGTCACCTTTGACGATATCTCCGCAATTCCCTGCTGGGTCGAAAAATACACAAAGAGCGGCGCTTCAAATCCCGGCTACTGGATCATTCCCCTCATCGACGGCTACAAGGATAACCCTGAACTTAAGGCTTCCGGGCATATGTCCCGCGCAGATCAGGCTCTTTCCAACATCAAGACCATCGTAGGCGAAGATTACATCTGGGACGGTACCGACTCCGGAAAAAAGGAGTAGCAATGGAAAGACTGCTCGCTTTTGACATAGCAAAGAAGATCTCAAAGCCTGCCGCCAATGCGGCAGGCCTTGTGCTGCGCAGCGCTTCCGGAGACAGCACCAGAATAGTACTTCTCATATCCACCGGCGGCAAGGACGGCAATGACCGCGTCAGGGCAGCCGTCGCCGATTTCCGCCTGCGCAGCAATAAAAGTATTGAGCACGCCATCCGCGGAAAGAGCGTTGAAGTCGTCTTTGAAGGAGAAGGGGCTGTGACGTCTGCAATGGACTTCGCTTCCGGACTTACCTTCGTCAGCGAAGAGGTCAACGAGATCGTTGAATTTTTCGGACGCTACAACGGCTCTGCATACGGCGGAGAAGCTTTTGAACCTGTGGGACTTGATGCCGATGAAGGCGCTTTCAGGATCAAGCTCAGTCTTCTCACCTCTGACGAAGTCTCCGATGAGGATATTTATGCCGCTATTATGCCGGCTCTCAATGAGTACAATATGGGTATAGTAAAAGGTAACAGCTAATGTTTGATGCAGTAATTATTGGTGCAGGCGTCTGCGGAGCGCTTATTGCCCGCACCTTAACTGAATACGGTCAGAAGGTCTGCATACTTGAAAAGGCCGGAGATGTTGCCATGGGAACCACTAAGGCCAACAGCGCCATCGTCCACGCGGGCTTTGACGCAAAACCGGGAACTCTCAAGGCAAAGCTCAACGTAAAAGGCTCTGAGATGATGGAAGGCTTCTGCCGCAGTCTTGGGGTAAAATACAGCCCCATAGGCGCTCTTGTAGTTGGCTTCAATGACGGAGACCGACGCACTCTGGAAACACTTCTTGCCAGAGGCGTTGAAAACGGCGTAAAGGAACTCAGGATTCTTGAAGGCGAGGAGCTTAAGGAAATTGAGCCTAATCTGGGTGAGCAGGTCTGCTGCGCTCTTTATGCGCCCTCCAGCGCCATCGTATGTCCTTATGAACTTTGCATTGCCGCTGCGGGAAACGCCATGGACAACGGAGCTGAGCTTCGCCTTAACTTCATGGTAAAGACCATTGAAAAGGACGGCGAGGGCTTTGTCGTCTCCGACGGAAATGAAAGTGTGCGCGGACATGTCGTTATCAACTGCGCAGGCGTTCATTCTGCCGAGATCGCCGGTCTTGTAGGTGATAATAGCTTTACAATCACTCCGAGGAAGGGTGAATACATGCTTCTGGACAAGGAATGCGGAAGCCTTGTTTCTCATACTGTTTTCCGCTGCCCCTCTGCCATGGGCAAGGGCATACTGGTAAGCCCCACTGTCGACGGGAATCTTCTTTTAGGCCCTACGGCCGTCAATATTGAAGATATGGAAGATTTCTCTGTTTCTGCGGAAGGCATTGCCGCTGTCAGAGAAAGCGCCGCTCAGCAGGTAAAAGGTATTGCTTTCAATAAGGTCATTGCCTCCTTTGCGGGACTTCGTTCCGTGGGAAGCACAGGTGACTTTATATTAAACGAGCCTGTTAAGGGCTTTATTAACGTTGCAGCCATAGAAAGTCCCGGACTTTCTTCCGCTCCCGCCATTGCAGAGTATGTTAGGGAAATGCTGGCTGCAGACGGCGTAAAACTGGAAAAAAGAGCTGATTTCGTTTCTGAACGCAGATCTGTTCATTACTATAAAACTCTCAGTACAGAGGAAAAGAATGCCCTCATTGCAGAACATCCTGAATACGGTCATATCATCTGCCGCTGTGAAACAGTCAGCGAAGGTGAAATACTTGAGGCACTGCGCCGCAATCCCCGTCCCACCGATGTTGACGGCGTCAAGCGCAGGACCAGAGCTACCATGGGACGCTGTCAGGGCGGTTTCTGTACTCCCTATATCGTAGAACTCCTCGCAAAAGAACTTGGCAGCGACTGCACGGAAGTAACAAAGTTCGGCGGAGATTCTCATATCATAATCGAAAAAACGAAGGTGACAGAATGAGTGAAGCAAGAAACGTTGGAATACTCATAATCGGCGGCGGCCCTGCGGGCCTTTCTGCCGCTGTCTCCGCCTACGAAGCCGGCGCAAGGGATATACTCATTCTCGAAAGGGAAGAAACTCTGGGCGGCATTCTCAAGCAGTGCATTCACAGTGGTTTCGGTCTTCACCGCTTCGGCGAAGAACTGACCGGCCCTGAATATGCCCACAGATACATACAGAAGGTCCTTGAGTACAAGATACCTTATCTTCTCAATACTATGGTTACGGGACTTGCTGCGGACAAGACTGTTACCGCCGTCAATTCTGAAGACGGGATCTTTGAGATCAAGGCAAAGGCCGTTATTCTTGCCATGGGCTGCAGAGAGCGGAGCAGGGGAGCCCTTAATATCCCCGGTACCCGTCCTGCCGGTATTTATACTGCCGGTACAGCACAGAAGTACGTTAATCTCATGGGATATATGCCCGGCAAAGAAGTTGTCATACTCGGCTCCGGAGATATAGGCCTTATTATGGCCCGACGCATGACTTTAGAAGGCGCTAAGGTAAAGCTTTGCTGCGATATACTTCCCGTTCCCGGCGGGCTGCCCAGAAATATTGAGCAGTGCCTCAATGACTTCGGAATTCCGCTGCGGCTGTCCTGCACCGTAAGTGAGATCCACGGCAGGGACCGTATAACGGGGGTTACTCTCGTCAGCGTAGATGAAAACCGTAAGCCCATTCCCGGAAGCGAAGAGTACGTCAGCTGCGACACTTTGCTTCTTTCCTGCGGTCTCATTCCCGAAAACGAACTGAGCAGAGGAGCGGGAATCGAAATCGATCCAAAGACCTCCGGTCCCGTTACCGATGAAAACCTTCAGACCTCCATAGAAGGCGTATTTGCCTGCGGCAACGTCCATCATGTTCACGGTCTTGTGGATGACGTCTCCATTCAGGCTGATATTGCCGGAAAGGCTGCTGCGCAGTACGTGGGTGCGTAATATGAAAGAAAGAAAGATCACTTGCATAATGTGTCCCAAAGGATGCAATATAAGCGTCACTTTCGCCGAAGACGGTTCCGCTGCTGACATCAGCGGCAACAGCTGCCCTCGCGGTCATGAATATGCCTGGAATGAGGTCCATCATCCGGTAAGGACTCTCACAAGTACCGTAAGGACTGCTTCGGGACGTATGGTCGCTGTTAAGAGCAGTGTCCCTGTTCCAAAGGAATTACTTTTTGACGTTATGGCTTGTATCAATACCGTCAGGCCGGAAGAGCCGGTCAAGTTCGGCGACATTGTCATAAATAATGTTTGCGGAACAGATGCGGACATTGTAGTAACATCTGAATAAGACGTAAAATAGGGGAGCTCTTTGGAGCTTCCTTTTTTTGACTTGTTTTTTATACCAATTGGGGTAAAATGAAATTGTTATGGAGGTCTTTTATGAAAAAGATTTTAGCTTTGATCCTCTGCGCAGTCATGATATTCGCATGCGCAGCCTGCGGCAACACCGCAGAACCCGCGGCAGACAACACTGCTGTTGAAGAAACTACTGAAACTGATGCACAGCCTGCGGAAGAAACTCCCGCTGAACCTGAAGTGGTTCACATCGACCGCAATGAGGGCATGCTCCCCTTTGAAGACGGTAACCTCTTCAAACTGACCAGCGCCGACGATTTCGCAGCCGGCGAAATGGAGGAGCTTGAAGCCGCTGCTGTCGGTGACGGTGCCGTAAAGCTTGCTGACGGAGCCCTTGAGGGAACCTTCACCTCTCCCGAGTTCTACAGCGCCAACTTCTCCAAGATGGTCGCATGCTGGAATGCTTCCATTCCCGAAGGAACCTCTGTTGAGATCTTTGCCCGTGCAAGAAAGGAAGCTCCCGATACAGAAGAAGTCAAGTGGTCCGACTGGCTCACCTGGGGTGAGTTCTCTCCGTACATCAATCGCGGAACCTCTCAGAACAAGAGCGGTATCGGCGGCTATGTTGACCAGGATACCTTCACTTCATCCTCAGGTTATCTGGACGGTTTCCAGATGATGGCCGTTATTAAGCGTGACAGTGCTGACATTGATTCTCCTGTTCTCCGCGAAATGACCATGACCTTTAAGGGCGGAGATATGGTCCCCACCTATGCCGAAGAAACTGTTGAGCTTCCTGCTCAGGCTCTCTGCGCTTCTCCCGCATACTCTCAGGAGATCAGATGGAGCGCTGTTGCTGACAGCATCTGCAGCCCCACTACCATGACCGTTCTTCTCAACACCGTTAACCCCGAACTGGATCTTCTCCCCGAAGAATACGCTCTTAACTCTCAGGATCAGGGCGAATCTATCTTCGGCAACTGGTCATTCTGCTGTGCCTTTGCAGGCTGCTACGGCTACGAATGCTACTGCCAGTACGGCGGCAAGGATATTATGCTCCAGGAGCTTGCTAAGGGACATCCGGTAGGACTTTCCGTCGCGTATGATCCCAAGACTCTCACAGGAGCATGGGGCAGCACCGGCGGACACCTTATTTCCATCATCGGCTATGAATACGAAGACGGCATCATGGATGACGATCATCTTTATTTCTTCAGCTCTGACTCCTATTCTGAAAAGGACTGCGAATCTTACAGAAGATATAAGTGGACCCAGATGGCAAAACTGGACTGCAGTTTTGTCTGCTATGTCATTCCCTCTGACGTAAGAGAAGAAGAATGTGTCGGTGTTCAGAGAATCATGTGCCAGACCGCAAAGGGCGCTGAAGCAGGTACTCTCATCCTTACCGATGAAGAAGGCAATCAGATATCTCTCGATAACTGCAGATCCGGCAAGGGCTTTGTCGCTTATACCGTTGAAGGTGTTGCAACCGACATGACCGCTGACACTTACGAGAGCGACTGCTCTATCGTTTATCCCAATGCCATCAACGTGACCGCAAATAATACCTTTACCTACATCAAGGCTGACAAGGATTCTGCCTTCCCCCTGGACAAGAAGGAAGCTCTCAAGGCTGCCGGCGTCAAGGATGGCAAGATCACCATTTATGCCGTGACAAACTGCGGATACGTTTATATCGCAGAACTGTAAAAATAATTTTGCTGCTTTGATGCAGCTGCCCGAAAGAGGAGGGGCGCCCGGTGCGCTCCTCCTTTTTCGTTTGTTTTATGCGCTTTGGAAACGCCCGGATGTGTGGACGATTAACAAAGGGCTGACTGTACTGTAAAATCCCGTATGTTCTCGTTTTAAGCCATTGAAAAAGCTGGCTTTGGACACTTTTGGCTACTTTTCGTTTTTTCTGAAAAAGTTGTAGATTTCTTAAAAAAACACTTGCTTTTCTCTCTCTTCTGGTGTATTCTAATAGAGCTTGCTTAAGGCGGGAAATCGGTATTAAAACGGCTCAAACCGTTGAAAAATCCGCACTTCCGACCTGCCAAGACGCAGAAAGTTGCTGTGCTATCAGGGAATTTCTGCCGAGAATTGTCGGTCCGCGAGACCGGCGAAGGAGTTCTCGCGTCTTTTGTTTTGAGTAGAAAATTAGGGAACACACGGGAGCGTGTACTGAGTCGGAGTTGAACTGGACATAAACCCCCGAACCCTTGAAAAATCAAGACCCAAGAAGCTCGGAACTACAAGGCGTAAGAGAGCCGACCTCGTTCAGAATAGCGACAATGAACGAAATAATGCAAACGTTTAGGAGGAAAAAACAAAACATGAGTAGTCAGAAGATCAGAATCAGACTCAAGGCTTATGATCACACCGCTCTTGACCAGTCCGCAGAAAAGATTGTTGAGACTGCAAAGAAGACCGGCGCAGAAGTCAGCGGTCCCATCCCTCTCCCCACCGAGAAGGAAGTCGTCACCATTCTCCGTGCAGTCCACAAGTACAAGGACTCCAGAGAACAGTTTGAACAGAGAACCCATAAGAGACTGATTGATATCCTTAATCCGACCCCCAAGACCATGGACGCTCTTATGAAGCTGGCCATGCCCGCCGGTGTGGATATCGAAATTAAGCTGTAAGTACAAGAGTAACGATAGATTACTAACGTGCTTAGTATGATTACCGCAAAGTAATCCGCTGTAAGAACTTAGGAGGAAAAACATGAAAGCAATTTTGGGAAGAAAGGTCGGAATGACCCAGATTTTCTCCGAAGCCGGAGAAATGATCCCTGTAACAGTCATCCAGGCTGGCCCCGTTGCGGTCACCCAGATCAAGACTGTTGAAACCGACGGCTACTATGGCGTCCAGATCGGTTTCGAAGACAAGAAGGAATGCAGAACCAATAAGCCTGAAAGAGGCCACTTCGCAAAGAGCGGCGTCAGCGCAAAGAGAGTTCTCGCAGAATTCAGACCCGCAGAAGACGAAGCTTATGAACTCGGTCAGGTCATCAGCGTTGCAGACTTCGCAGAAGGCAGCAAGCTGGACGTAACCGGTACTTCCAAGGGTAAGGGAACTCAGGGCAACATCAAGAGACATCACCACAGACGTGGACCGATGACCCACGGTTCCAAGCACAAGAGACTGCCCGGCGGCCTCGCAGCATCCACTTATCCCTCCAGAGTCTTCCTCGGCAACGATGCTCCGGGAAGAACTGGCAGAGACACTGTCACCGTACAGAATCTCGAACTCGTTAAAGTAATTGCAGACAGAAACCTGATGCTCGTCAAGGGCGCCGTTCCGGGAAACAAGGGCGGACTCCTCAAGATCAGAACCGCTGTCAAGTCCAAGTAGTCAGCGAAGGAGGAAAAGTCACATGGCAAAAGTTACAATGCTGAACATGGCTGGTACCGGAGTTGGCGAAATCGAACTCAACGATGCTATCTTCGCTATCGAGCCCAACGAATTCGCCGTTCAGGCAGTCGTTAAGAACTACTTAGCAAACCAGAGACAGGGTACTCAGTCTGCAAAGACCAGAGGCGATGTCAGAGGAGGCGGACGCAAGCCTTTCAGACAGAAGGGAACCGGTCGTCACAGACAGGGCCACAGCACGGACCCCTCACAGGTCGGCGGCGGCGTTGCATTCGCACCCAAGCCCAGAAGCTACAGATACACCATTCCCAAGAAGCTCAGAAGACTTGCAATGCTCTCCGCACTCTCTTCCAAGCTTGCTGAAAAGGAACTGATCGTTATCGACAGCATCAGCTTCGAAGCTCCCAAGACCAAGGAAATGATTAAGGTCCTGGCAAACGTCAAGGCTGAAAAGAAGGCCCTGGTTATCACCGCTGCAAAGAATGACAACCTCATCAAGAGCGCTGCCAACATCCCCGGTGTCGAAACCAGCATGGTCGGTCAGATGAACGTTTACGAAATCCTTAACCACACAAGCCTCATCCTCACCAAGGATGCAGTCGAAAAGATTGAGGAGGTTTACGCATAATGAAAACCGCATACGACGTATTAATCAAGCCCGTCATCTCTGAAAAGAGCATGGACGACGCAGCATCCAGAAAGTACACCTTCAAGGTTGCCAAGGATGCTACCAAGAATGAGATCAAGGCTGCTGTTGAAGAAGCCTTCGGCGTAGAAGTAGTTAAAGTTAACACCGCAAACTTCGGCGGCAAGCTGAAGAGACAGGGAATGAACGTCGGTTACACTTCTGATTACAAGAAGGCAATCGTCACCGTCTCCGAAAACAGCAAGACCATCGAATTCTTTGAAGGTCTGTAATCCAGGAGGAAAGAATTATGGGAATCAAAAAGTATAAGCCGACTACTCCGGGTCAGAGAGGAATGACAGTTTCCACTTTCGAAGAAATTACCACTTCCACTCCGGAAAAGTCCCTCACAGTTACCCTTAAGAAGAACGCCGGCAGAAATAACCGCGGCGTCATCACCGTTCGTCATCAGGGCGGCGGCACCAGAAACAAGTACAGAATCATCGACTTCAAGAGAAGCAAGGACGGCATCCCCGCAACTGTTAAGACCATCGAATACGATCCCAACAGAAGCGCATTCATCGCACTGGTTTGCTACGCAGACGGCGAAAAGAAGTACATCATTGCTCCCGAAGGACTCAAGGTCGGCGACGTCATCTACAGCGGAGCTGAAGCTGACATCAAGACCGGCAACACCCTTCCCCTTGCAAACATCCCCGTCGGTACTCTCATTCACTGCATCGAACTGAAGGCCGGCAAGGGCGCTCAGCTTTGCAGAGCTGCAGGCAACGCTGCACAGCTCATCGCAAAGGAAGGCGAATTTGCTCAGGTAAGACTTCCGTCCGGCGAAGTTCGTTCCATCAGAATGAACTGCAGAGCTACCATCGGTGAAGTCGGCAATATCGACCACGGCCTCATCTCCATCGGTAAGGCCGGCCGCAAGAGACACATGGGCATCAGACCTACTGTCCGCGGTTCCGTCATGAACCCCAATGACCACCCCCACGGCGGCGGCGAAGGTAAGGCACCTGTCGGTCGTCCCGGTCCTGTTACTCCCTGGGGTAAGCCTGCTCTTGGTTATAAGACCAGAAAGAAGAACAAGGCCAGCGACAAGTACATTGTCAAGAGAAGAAATCAGAAGTAGTTAAGGGAGGATAGAAAATGGGTAGATCATTAAAGAAGGGTCCCTTCATTCAGGCAAAGCTCCTCAAGGCTGTTGATGAAATGAATGCGGCCAACGAAAAGAAGGTCATCAAGACCTGGTCCAGACCGTCCACTATTTTCCCTCAGATGGTCGGCCACACTATCGCAGTTTACGATGGTAAGAAGCACGTTCCCGTATATATTACGGAAGACATGGTAGGACATCGCCTCGGCGAATTCGCCCCCACCAGAACCTTCAGAGGACACGCAGGTTCCTCCAAGGTCGACAAGTAGGAAGGAGAGAAACAATGGAAGCAAAAGCACTTGCAAAGTATGTAAGAATGTCTCCGTCCAAGCTCAAGCCCGTCACTGATCTGGTAAGAGGCAAGGACCTGAATGAGGCACTCACCATTCTGAAGTTCACACCCGGTAAGAGCGCTGAACTCGTAGAAAAAGTTGTCCAGTCTGCTAAGGCAAATGCTGAAAACAACTTTGACATGGATCCCGACAAGCTTTACGTAGCAGAGATTTATGCAAACCAGGGCCCCACAATGAAGCGCTGGAGAGCAGGCTCTCAGGGCAGAGCAGGAGCGATCCTCAAGAGAAGCAGCCACATCGGCGTAACGTTAAAGGAAAGGTAATCGGAGGTTAAAACATGGGTCAGAAAGTTAGTCCTCATGGATTCAGAGTCGGCGTCATCCAGGATTGGGATTCCAAGTGGTACGCAGACAAGAAGAATTTCTCTGATTTCCTCGTAGAAGATAATTCAATCAGAGAATTCGTTAAGAAAAAGCTTTATATCGCAGGCGTTTCCAAGGTAGTCATCGAAAGAGAAGCTGCCGATAAGGTAAGAGTCAGTGTTCTGACTGCTAAGCCCGGTATGGTAATCGGCCGCGGCGGCGACGGCATCGAACAGCTCAAGGCTGAACTCGAAAAGAAGTATAAGAAGAACTTCACCGTCAGCATCGTCGAGGTCAAGAGACCTGAACTTGATGCACAGCTCACCGCTGAAAGCATCGCTCAGGCACTTGAAAAGAGAGTTTCCTTCAGAAGAGCTATGAAGCAGAGCATTCAGAGAACTATGAAGGCAGGCGGCAAGGGTATCAAGGTTGTTATCAGCGGCCGTGTAGGCGGTGCTGAAATCGCCAGAAGCGAAAAGTACTCCGAAGGTAACGTACCTCTCCATACTCTCCGTGCTAACATCGACTATGGTTTCACCGAAGCTGATACTCAGTACGGCAGAATCGGCGTCAAGGTATGGATCAACGAAGGCGAAGTCCTCGGTAAGGAACTCGTTCCCTCCATCCCCGTTGAAAAGGAAACCAAGAGAGACGGCAGAAACGGCAAGCGCGGCGATCGTCGTGACAACAGAAACGGCGAAAGACGCGAAAGACGCGACGGCGACCGCAGAGGCGGCCGTAAGTTCGAGGACAGAGAACCGAAGAAGGTTTACGAGAATCCCCGCAAGCGTCCCGCAAAACCCGTTGAACCCGCAGTAGTTGAAGAAGTTGCCGCAGAAGCTGCAGAAGCTCCCGCAGCAGAAGCATAGAGACAGAAAGGAGGAGTTAAGCCATGTTAATGCCTAAGCGCGTTAAGCACAGAAGACTCCATAGAGGCAGAATGAAGGGCGTTGCAACCAAGGGCAACACCATCACCTATGGTACTTACGGACTCGTAGCACAGGAATGCGGTTGGATCACTGCAAACCAGATCGAGGCAGCCCGTATCGCCATGACAAGATACATCAAGAGAGGCGGCGACGTCTACATCAAGATTTTCCCCCACAAGTCGGTCACCAAGAAGCCTGCTGAAGTCCGTATGGGTTCCGGTAAAGGTTCTCCCGATTACTGGGTAGCAGTAGTCAAGCCCGGCAGAGTCATGTTCGAAATCGCCGGTGTTTCCGAAGATGCAGCAAGAGAAGCAATGAGACTTGCTTCCCACAAGCTCCCCATCAAGTGCAAGTTTGCAGTTAAGTCTGAAGTACAGGAGGGTTAAGCCTAATGAATCTCGAAAAGATCAGAAACATGAGCCAGGCAGAACTCGCCGCAGAAGAGCTCAAGCTTAAGAAAGAATTATTTAATCTCCGCTTCCAGCACGCTACCGGTCAGCTCGACAACCCCGGAAAGATGAAGGAAGTCAAGAGAGAAATCGCCAGAGTAAAGACAGTCTTGAGAGAAAAGCAGCTCAAGGCTCAGGACTAATGAAAGGAGGATGCCAGAATGTCTTCAGAAGCAAGAAACAGAAGAAAGACTAAAGTTGGTATCGTAACCAGCAATAAGATGGACAAGACCATCGTCGTAACCGCTGAAGAATCCCGTCGTCATGCTCTTTACGGAAAGTCCGAAAAGATTACCAAGAAGTTTATGGCACACGATGAGAACAACGAGTGCGAAATCGGCGATAAGGTTAGAATCATGGAAACAAGACCCCTCTCCAAGAGCAAGAGATGGAGACTTGTTGAAATCGTTGAAAAGGTAAAGTAAGGAGGCACCAGATGATCCAGACAGAAACAAGACTGAAGGTTGCCGACAACTCCGGAGCAAAGGAACTGCTCTGCATCCGTATTCTCGGCGGCACCGGCCGTAAGTATGCCAACATCGGCGACATCATCGTCTGCGCCGTCAAGGACGCAACTCCCGGCGGCATTGTCAAGAAGGGTGACGTTGTCAAGGCAGTAATCGTTAGAACTGCAACCGGCTGCAGAAGAGCTGACGGAAGCTACGTCAAGTTCGACCAGAACGCAGCTGTTATTATCGGCGAAGATAAGACCCCCAAGGGAACCCGTATCTTCGGACCGGTCGCAAGAGAGCTCAGAGACAAGGGCTTCATGAAGATCGTTTCCCTCGCTCCCGAAGTACTGTAATAAGGAGGACAAGTAATGAATATCAAGAAGAACGACACTGTCCTGGTTATTACTGGCAAGGACAAGGGCAAGAAGGGCAAAGTACTCGTAGTTATGCCCAAGGAAAACAAAGTCATCGTTGAAGGTGTCAACGTTCAGACCAAGCACGCTAAGGCAAAGGGCCAGCAGCCTGCTGAGATCAGAAAGGTCGAAGGACCCATCGATGCTTCCAACGTAATGTATTACGACACCAAGGCCAAGGCTCCCACCAGAATCGGTTACAAGTTTGAGAATGGCCACAAGAAGAGAGTCTCTAAGAAGACCGGTCAGGTTATTGACTAAGGAAGGAGGAAACCATGGCTGCAAGACTTAAAGAACAGTATAAGAACGTGGTTTACCCCGCTCTTCAGGAAAAGTTCCAGTATAAGAACGTAATGATGATCCCCAAGCTTGAGAAGATCACCCTCAACATGGGTCTCGGCGACACCAAGGACAACCCCAAGCTGCTTGAAATGGCAGTTAAGGAAATGGCTCTGATCTCCGGTCAGGCTCCTGTCGTCACCAAATCCAGAAAGTCTATCGCTAACTTCAAGCTCAGAGCAGGTATGTCTGTTGGCTGCAAGGTCACCCTTCGCGGAGACAGAATGTACGAGTTCGCAGATAGATTCTTCAACATCGCTCTTCCCAGAGTAAGAGACTTCAAGGGCGTCAGCAAGAACTCCTTCGATGGCCGCGGCAACTATTCCATGGGCATCAAGGAACAGCTGATCTTCCCCGAAATCACTTATGACCAGGTAGAGAAGGTTAGAGGTATGGATATCGTATTTACCACAACGGCAAAGACCGACGAAGAAGCTCAGGCTCTTCTCGAAATGCTCGGTATGCCGTTTGAAAAGTAGGAGGGTACAATGGCAAAGACATCTCTCAAGGTAAAGCAGCAGAGAGCACCGAAGTTCAGCACTCAGGCTTACAATCGTTGCAAGATCTGCGGAAGACCCCACGCTTATTTAAGAAAGTACGGTATCTGCCGTATTTGCTTCAGAGAGCTTGCTTATAAGGGAGAAATCCCCGGCGTCAAGAAGGCAAGCTGGTAGTTTAGATTTTTATTTGAAAGGAGGTACTTATCTATGACAATGACAGATCCTGTAGCCGATATGCTCACAAGAATCAGAAATGCCAACATCGCAGGTCACGCAATGGTTGACATCCCCGCATCCAAGATGAAGAAGAACATCGCTGAAATCCTGGTAAAGGAAGGATTCATCAAGAGCTACGAAGTTATCGAAGCCGAGAATCAGGATATCATCAGGGTACAGATGAAGTACGGCGCAAACAAAGCAAAAGTTATCACCGGAATCAAGAAGATTTCCAAGCCCGGCCTCAAGGTCTACGCAAAGGCTGACGAGGTTCCCAGAGTTCTGGGCGGACTCGGAATCGCCATCATTTCCACTTCCAGCGGACTTATCACCGATAAGGAAGCTCGCAAGCTCGGAGTCGGCGGCGAAGTAATCTGCTACGTATGGTAAGGAAGAAAGGAGAACAATATGTCCAGAATTGGTAAAAAGGCTGTGACTGTTCCTGCCGGCGTCGAAGTAACCATCGACGAAAAGAACTTCGTTACCGTTAAGGGCCCCAAGGGAACCCTTACCCAGCAGTGCAGTTCCATGATCAAGATCGAAAAGCAGGGTGACACCCTCGTTTTCACTGAAAACAGTGACAGCAGAGAAGTCGGCGCTCAGCACGGTCTCACCAGAACACTCGTTAACAACATGGTCGTTGGCGTAACCACCGGCTTTGAGAAGAAGCTCCAGATGATCGGCGTTGGCTACAAGGCTGAAAAGAAGGGCAAGGATCTCGTTATGCAGCTCGGTTACTCCCACCCCGTCATTATGACCGACCCCGAAGGTATCACCACTGAGGTCACAAGCCCCACTGAAATTACCGTTAAGGGCGCCGATAAGGCTCTCGTCGGAAACTACGCAGCTAACATCCGTAAGTGGAGACAGCCTGAACCCTACAAGGGCAAGGGTATCCGTTACGTCGGTGAAGTCGTACTGCGTAAAGAAGGCAAGACCGGTAAGTAGTGAAAGGAGCAAACGATCATGGCAAACAGAAGCAGAAATGATAATCGTGTCGCAAGACACGAAAGAGTCAGAAAGAACATTTTCGGAACTCCTGATACCCCCAGACTTTGTGTTTTCAGAAGCACAAAGAATATCTACGCTCAGGTTATTGACGACGTCAATGGCAAGACCCTCGTTGCAGCTTCCTCTCTTGATAAGGACATCAAGGCAGAAGCAGCTTACGGCGGAAACAAGGCAGCAGCTAAGCTGGTCGGCCAGAAGGTCGGTAAGCTCGCTAAGGAAGCCGGCATTGACACTGTAGTCTTTGACAGAGGTGGTTATCTCTATCACGGCAGAGTAGCTGAACTCGCTGACGGCGCAAGAGAAGCCGGTCTGCAGTTCTAATCAGGAGGAGAAATATAATGGCTAGAAACATAGACGTCTCCAAACTTGACTTAAAGGAACAGATCGTAAATATCAGAAGAGTTACCAAGGTAGTCAAGGGCGGTAAGAATTCCAGATTCTCCGTTACCGTAGTTGTCGGCGACAACGACGGCCACGTAGGTCTCGGTTTAGGCAAGTCCGTTGAAATCCCCGAAGCAGTCCGCAAGGCAAGTGAAGATGCCAAGAAGGCTCTCCTCACCGTCCCCAGACTGGGAACCACAATTCCCCACAGAAGCCTCGGTGTTTTCGGAGCAGGCAAGGTTCTGCTCATGCCCGCAGCCCCCGGTACCGGTGTTATCGCCGGCGGTTCCGCAAGAACAGTTCTCGAGTTCGCAGGCATTAAGGACGTCAGAGCAAAGTCCCTGGGTTCCAGCAACCCCGGCAACGTTGCTTATGCAACACTGGAAGCTCTCAAGAGCATGAAGACCATCGAAGAAGTCGCCAAGCTCAGAGGACTTACCAAGGAAGAAATTTTAGGATAGGAGGGAAAGCAAATGGCACAGCTTAAGATTACTCTTGTTAAGAGCACCATCAGCCAGACCCCTTATCAGAAGTCGGTCGTCAAGGCTCTTGGTCTGAAGAAGATCCGTCAGAGCGTTGTTCTCGAAGATACTCCGCAGACTCGCGGCGCAATCTTCAAGGTTTCCCACCTCTTACAGGTAGAAGAGCTCTAAAGGAGGTAGCAGAATATGAAACTTAATGAATTAAAAGCACCCCAGGGCTCTACCTTCACCGGTAAGAGAAAGGGCAGAGGTCACGCCACCGGTAACGGCGGCACTGCAGGACGCGGCATGAACGGTCAGAAGTCCAGAAGCGGCGGCGGTACCCGTCTCGGCTTCGAAGGCGGCCAGATGCCCCTGTACAGACGTATCCCCAAGAGAGGCTTCACCAATCACTGGAGAACTGATTATCTTGGCGTTAACGTCGAAGCACTCAACATTTTTGAAAACGGCACAACCGTTACTCCCGAGATGATGATCGAAGCAGGCCTTGCAAAGGGCTGCACCGGCATCAAGATCCTGGGCGGCGGAGAACTGAAGAAGAACCTGACTGTTCAGGCTCAGAAGTTCAGCAACACCGCTCTTGACAAGATTACCGCTGCAGGAGGAAAGGCAGAGGTGATCTAATGGGTATGTTTAAGACAATGGCAAATGCCTGGAAGATTCCCGAAATGAGAAAGAAGATCCTCTTCACACTTCTCATGCTCGTCGTCTTCAGACTGGGCTCCAATATCCCCGTCCCTTGCATTAACCGTGCATCACTGCAGGCAATGTTTGCTTCCAATGACTCCGGTCTGTTCGGTCTCTTTGACCTGTTCTCCGGCGGTTCATTCAGCAACTTCACCATTTTCGCCCTGAGCATCACACCTTACATCACATCTTCAATTATCCTTCAGCTGCTCACCGTTGCCATTCCCGCACTTGAGGAAATGGCACGCAGCGGCGAAGAGGGTAAGAGAAAGATCGCTGAGCTGACCAGATACATCACCGTCGGTCTTGCTCTTATTCAGGCAATCGGATATACATTCGGACTCTTCCGTAATGTTCTTTCCGACAACAGCATTTTCGCAAAGATCGTCATCGTACTCGTTCTGGTTGCAGGTACTGCATTCCTTATGTGGCTCGGTGAAAAGATCAACGAAAAGGGCATCGGCAACGGTATCTCCCTTATCATCTTTGCAGGTATCGTATCCAGAATTCCGACCACCCTGCGCAGCACCTTCACCGGAATCAAGAACGGCACCCTCAGTGTCATCACCGTGATCCTGTTCGCAGTCTTTGCACTGGCAGTCATCGTCGGCGTCATCCTTATTCAGGAAGGCACCAGAAAGATCCCTGTTCAGTACGCCAAGAGAGTTGTCGGTCGCAAGATGTATGGTGGCCAGAGCACCCATATTCCCATCAAAGTAAACCAGGCAGGTGTTATCCCCGTCATCTTCGCAGTATCAATTCTGCAGCTGCCGGCAACTATCGCCTACATGGCCCCCAGCTCCGGATTCGCCAGCTTTTACAGCAAGTGGCTTTCCGCTAAGGGCAACCCCGGCATCTGGGTATATTTCGTATTTGACATTCTGATGATCGTCTTCTTTACCTATTTCTACGGTGCCATCAGCTTCAACCCTGTTGAGATCGCAGAAAACATGAAGACTCAGGGCGGCTTCATCCCCGGCATCCGCCCGGGCAAGTCCACCTCTGATTACATCTCAAAGGTCATGTCCAGACTGAACTTTGTCAGCGCAATCTTCCTTGCGATCATTGCTTCCATGCCGACACTGCTCACTCACTGGACAAATCTGCCGGTCAACTTCGGCGGAACATCCATCATCATCGCAGTCGGTGTTGCTCTCGATACAATGAAGGCAATCGAAACTCAGATGGTCATGAGAAACTACAGCGGATTCCTTAAGTAGGTGACATGTATGAATAAAGTTGTTTTACTTGGGCCTCCGGGAGCAGGCAAAGGCACCCAGGCTACCAGAATCGCAGCAAAATACAACATCCTGCACATTTCCACCGGTGATATCTTCCGCAAGAACATTAAAGAAGGTACCCCCCTCGGAACAAAGGCTAAAGAATATATGGACAAGGGTCTCCTTGTTCCCGACGAACTGGTCTGTGATCTTGTTGAAGACCGCGTCATGAAGGAAGACTGTGCAAACGGTTACCTTCTGGACGGCTTCCCCAGAACAGTCTTCCAGGCCGAGCATTTCGACAAGTTCCTCAAGGAACACGGCGATGAGCTCACCATGGTACTGGACATCGAAGTTGCTGAAGACATCCTTCTGCCGAGAATGATCGGCAGAAGAGTCTGCAGAAACTGCGGTAAGCCCTACCACGTAATCACAATGCCCCCTGCAAAGGAAGGCGTTTGCGACGTATGCGGCGGCGAGGTTTACCAGAGAGCCGATGATACTGAAGAGACTGTAATGAACCGCTTCAAGGTCTATAAGGATCAGACAAGTCCCCTGATCGAGTATTACACTGTCAGTGGTAAACTTAAGGCCGTCGACGGCGCTAAGGACCCTGATGATGTTTTCGCAGGTATTTGTGAACTGCTGGGAGAGTAACGTATGATCGTGCTCAAGTCAGCAGAGGAAATCGGTTTTATGTCTGTTGCCTGTGAACTCACAGGCAGGATCCTGGAAGAACTTCCGGAAATAATCAAGCCGGGCGTCTCCACCCAGGAAATAGACCGCTGGATCGAAGCCTACATCCGTAAAAACGACATGAAGTCCGCATTTAAAGGCTATGGCGGGTTCCCCGCCACAGCCTGCATATCGGTGAACGAGGAAGTCATTCACGGTATCCCTTCAAAGAAGAGAATTCTTCGCGAGGGAGACATCGTAAGTGTGGACATGGGCACCATATACAAGGACTATAACTCCGATGCGGCAAGAACCTATCCGGTAGGCGAAATCAGCAAAGAGAATCAGAAGCTTATATCTGTTGCCGAAGAGAGTTTCTTCGAAGGCATCAAGTTTGCCAGAAAAGGATATCGCATAGGCGACATCTCCCATGCCATCCAGACCTATGTTGAAGATAACGGGTTTTCTGTAATCCGCGACTATGTAGGCCATGGCGTAGGAAGAAAGCTTCACGAAGACCCCCAGATTCCCAATTACGGGAAAGCAAATCACGGACCTCAGCTGGTCCCGGGCATGACCCTGGCCATCGAACCCATGATTGCAGCTGGTGATTACGATGTGGAAGTTCTGGACAACGACTGGACTGTCGTCACAATTGACGGCTCCATGACAGCCCACTATGAAAACACCGTACTCATAACAACAGGAGATCCCAAGATTCTGACCTGCTCAAGCAGGCAGAAATAAGCTGACCGGAAAAGGAGGAAAGCTGCTCATATGGCTAAAAAAGACAGCATAGAAGTTTTCGGTACCGTGCTCGAAGCACTGCCTAATGCAATGTTCAAGGTAAAACTTGAAAATGACTTTGAGGTGCTCGCTCACGTTTCCGGAAAAATGAGAATGAATTTCATCCGCATCCTTCCCGGTGACAGGGTCAAGCTTGAACTCTCACCCTATGACCTTACCCGGGGAAGAATTACCTGGAGAGATAAGTAGTCCCATATAGGAGGAAAAAATGAAAGTCAGAGCTTCAGTAAAGCCCATTTGCGAGAAGTGCAAGGTTATCAAGAGAAATGGCAAGGTTATGGTCATTTGCGAAAACCCCAAGCACAAGCAGGTTCAGGGCTAAAGCATAAGCAATAACATGCTTACTGTGTTCCGGAGGACAGCAATAAGGCTCTCCGTACGGAACGTAAATTATAAATTATAGTTGCAGTACCAGGAGGTAAAAATTATGGCTCGTATAGCCGGCGTCGACCTGCCCAGAGAAAAAAGGGTAGAAATCGGCCTCACTTACATCTACGGTATCGGTCTTCCCACTTCCCAGGCTATCCTGAAGGAAGCAGGCGTCAATCCTGACACCAGAGTCAAGGATCTGTCCGAAGACGAAGTAGGTGCTATCAGAAAAATCATCGATTCCGAATATCTCGTAGAAGGCGACCTCAGAAGAGAAGTCTCTATGAATATCAAGCGCCTGATGGAAATCGGCTGCTACAGAGGAATCCGTCACAGAAGAAATCTGCCCTGCCGTGGTCAGAACACCAAGAACAATTCTCGTACCCGTAAGGGCCCGAAGAAGACAGTTGGCAGAAAGAAGAAAGGTTAAGAAGGAGGTAGGCTAAAATGGCAACAGTAAAGAAGACTGTACGCAAGAAGAGAAGAGAACGCAAGAACATTGAATGCGGTCAGGCTCATATCCAGGCTTCCTTCAATAACACACTCGTAACCCTCACCGACATGGAAGGCAATGCACTTTCCTGGTCCTCCGCCGGTTCTCTCGGCTTCAAGGGCTCCAGAAAGTCCACTCCGTTCGCAGCTCAGATGGCAGCAGAAACTGCAGCCAAGGGCGCAATGGACCATGGCCTCAAGACCGTCGAGGTCTATGTTAAGGGACCCGGCTCCGGCAGAGAAGCTGCCATCAGAGCACTGCAGACCGCAGGCCTTAACATTACCATGATCAAGGACATCACACCCATTCCTCACAACGGCTGCAGACCGCCGAAGAGAAGAAGAGTGTAATTAGGGAGGAACGAGAATATGGCAAGATATACAGGACCTTCCTGCAGACTTTGCAGAAGAGAAGGACAGAAGCTGTTCCTTAAGGGCGAAAGATGCTACAGCGAAAAGTGCGCACTCGAAAAGAGAGCATATGCCCCCGGACAGCACGGACAGAACAGAAAGAAGAATTCCAACTACGGTCTCCAGCTTCGCGAAAAGCAGAAGGCTAAGAGATTCTACGGACTTCAGGAAACCCAGTTCAGAAACTATTTCGACAAGGCAGCAGCAAAGAAGGGTATGACCGGTGCTAACCTGCTCATCATGCTCGAAACAAGACTGGACAATGCAGTATTCAGAATGGGCTTTGCTTCCTCCAGAAAGGAAGCTCGTCAGCTGGTTACTCACGGTCACTTCACAGTTAATGGCAAGAAGGCTGACATTCCCTCTATGGCAATCAAGGCCGGCGACGTCATCGCTGTAAAGGAAAAGAGCGCTTCTTCTCCCAAGTTCAAGGAAATCAAGGAAATGACCATCAGCACTCCTGCATGGATCAGCATCGATACTAACAAGCTGGAAGGCAAGATTCTCTCTATGCCCACCAGAGATATGATCGATACACCTGTTGAAGAGCACCTCATCGTCGAACTTTACTCCAAGTAGTAAGTTAGCGTTTAGTGTGTAAATCAGTTCTTTTGAACGAGAAGGAGGGACATAATGATCGAAATCGAAAAGCCGACAATTGAAAGTTTCATTTCCGACGAAGATCCTAATTACGGCAAATTTATCGTAGAACCCCTCGAACGCGGATATGGCCAGACACTGGGCAACAGCTTAAGAAGAATCCTTCTCAGCTCCCTGCCCGGTGCAGCTGTAACCTCCATCAGAATTGACGGCGTGCTCCACGAATTCTCAACGATTCCCGGAGTCAAGGAAGATGTCACCGAAATTATCCTTAACCTGAAGAAGTTAGCAATAGCTCTCAACGGTGAGGACAAGATGCGTGCCATCATCAATGCCACCGGTCCGATGGAAGTCACCGCCAAGGATATCAAAGCAGACAGCGCTCTCGAAATTTTCAATCCGGATCTGCACATCGCAACTCTGGAAGAGGGAGCAAGCCTGGTCATGGAACTCAATATTTCCACCGGCCGCGGCTATGTGCCTGCTGATCAGAATAAGGATGAAAACACTCCCATCGCCGTTATTCCCATTGACAGCATTTATACTCCTGTCAGAAAGGTCAACTGGACCATCGAGAACACTCGTGTAGGTCAGGTAACGGACTTTGAGAGACTGATTCTTGAGATCTGGACCGACGGAAGCATTGCTCCTGAAGAAGGAGTCTCCATCGGTGCTAAGATCATGCAGGAACACCTGGGACTGTTCGTAGGTCTCACTGACTCTGTCAGCGGTGTTGAAATCATGGTCGCAAAGGAAGAGGATCAGAAGGAAAAGGCCCTTGAGATGAGCATTGAAGAACTTGAACTTTCCGTTCGTTCCTTCAACTGCCTCAAGCGCGCATCCATTAACACCGTCGAAGAACTTACCAAGAAGACCGAAGACGATATGATGAAGGTCAGAAACCTCGGCAAGAAGTCTCTCGACGAAGTTAAGCAGAAACTTGAAGAATTAGGCCTGGGTCTCAAGCCCAGCGATGAATAAGCTATTAGGAGGATTCCAAAATGAATGGATACAGAAAGCTGGGAGTAACATCTGCTCACAGACAGTCCATACTGAGAAATCTGGTTACCGATCTCTTCCGTTATGGCCGCATTCAGACAACTGACTGCAGAGCTAAGGAAGCAAGAAAAGAAGCAGAAAAGATGATCACTCTCGCAAAGCGCGGTGATCTTCACGCCAGAAGACAGGCTCTCGCATACATCAAGGACGAAGACGTCGTCACCAAGCTGTTTGACGAAATCGCTCCCAAGTATGAAGAACGCCACGGCGGATACACTAGAATTCTGAAGCTCGGTCCCCGCAAGGGCGATGTTGCAGAATCCGTATTCCTCGAACTGGTATAATTAAGTAGGGTACTATAAAAGCACTGTTCACAAGAACAGTGCTTTTTGTTATAATTAAATCCCAAACAACATATACCTTTCAGAGGAGATATAAAATGGCAGAAAAATTAACTGGCAACAGCATCATTATCAGAAAAGATGCACTCAAGGATCTTAAGACTGTAAACCTCCATTTTGACCCTGTTCTGGGCAATGGTTCCTGGGTCCTGGACGTACCCGGCGAAGGTGCTTTTATTACACCTGTATACGAAGTTGAAAGACCTTTTAACGATATCGTAGCTTCCTGGAACGCTGATACCCCCAAGGGGACCTGGGTCGAAGTACTGGGCAGAGTTTACGTTCCCGGAGAAGGCTGGAGCAAATGGATGAGCTGGGGTTCCTGGAGTACACGTATTGCCCGTCGCTGCGACAACGACGAAGATCCCATTGCATGGGCCAATACCTACCGCGACGGCGGTGACAGCTCCATTAACGTCAAGAACGGAAAGAGCGCTTCCGCATTCCAGCTTAAGGCTGTTCTTCACGCCAATGAAGAGAGCGAAATGCCCTCTGTACGTCTGGTTGCGGCAACCTGGAAAAATACCAACGAAGAAAACTGGGAACAGTACTGCGGTTATCCTGAAGACAAGGTTGAAGAGAAGGAAAGAGTCCTGCTCAATTCTCCCCAGATATCCCAGATCAGAAGAGACCCCAACTACGGCGGCGTCATCTGCTCTGCAACTTCCATGACCATGATGCTCGGTCACTTCGGCGAAAGCATCCTTCCCGAAGAAATGACCCTGATGAATCTGGACTACGGCTTCGGCGGAAACGGAAACTGGAGCTTTACTACCGCTGCTGCAGGTGCATACGGTTATGAGAGCTACTGTCTCTACACCAACTTCGCAGGCGTCCGTCAGGAACTTTCTAAGGGTAACGTAGTCGGTTTTTCCGTAAAGTACAGCAGAGACACCGATTCCGATGTTCCCTTCCTTGAAAACACCGCCATCACTACTCACGGTCATCTTGTTACCATCGTCGGCTATTATTTCAACGAAGAACTGGGCGAATACGTTTACTACTGCAACGATCCCGCAGGCTGCAATGATATTTCCGTCGGTCCCCGTGAACACCGCGAAAGCCAGCTGAATCTGGCCTGGAAGCGCAAGATGGTCTACATCGCTCATCCCGGCAAACTTCCCGGATGCGGAAAGCATGCCTGTGATCACGTTGAGGCCAAGCTTGTTCCCGCAGGCGCTCCCGGAGTCTACGACCTTGTTGCCGAGAACGGCCCCGTCAAGTTCGACCGCCGTTTCCTCTACGACAAGCGCAAGACCTTCGGCGGCCACGGCTCCATCGGCTGGTTCTCCGAAAGCGAAGAGACCGAAATCAGTGAGACCCAGGCACGTCATCTTGCAAATCATGTCTTCCACTTTGAAGGCATCTACATCAATATGGACGGCAGGCTCTGCTTTGAGTCCGACTGGCCTGCAAAGCGCGCTGCCCGCGGAGAAAAGATCCACCTCTACGTATTTGAAAACAGCGGAACCACATATCACTCAATGTTTTAGTTAAACCCGCTGAAACAGGCGATTTAAGGCCTCTGAGGCCATGTAAAAAGGCGAACTCCTCTGACGGAGCTCGCCTTTTATAGTCTTTTGAATAATCTATTCCAATATGTTCATTTCTATACGGTCCAGGAACTTGTTCAGTTCATCTCTGGCCCGTTCGATCTCTCTGCGGTCCTGCTTGGCCAGGACTCTTTCAAACTGCATAATGGCTCTGTTTACAGCTTCTCTGTCCCAGCCTGTGGTCTCTTCGTAGACGCGTTCGCCTCTGAGAAGGGCAAGCTTGTTAGGCTCCTCGTCGCGAGGGCTTTGTTTTAAGTAAGCAAGGCGTTCCATGCGGGCTTCGGCTTCTTCTTCGCTGAGTTTATCTGAAGCGCTTTGGACTATGATCTTTCTGGTAACTCCGGTAGAGTTTACCTTGACTATGACCTCCAGAAGGGAGTTGATGTCGTAGGTGTAGGTAATGTCCAGGGATTCTTTTCCCTTGGGACCGGGCGGTACGGGAATGGACAGCTCGGCCAGCTGCATATTGTTGGACGCGACTCTGCTTTCGCCCTGAAGTATTTCCACGTTGACTCTTGTCTGACCGTCATGGGCAGTATAAAGAGTTTCGGTACGGCTGACGGGAATGACAGTATTTCTTTCGATAATGGGAAGGTAGTGGTCGCCTTCATCAAAGTAACCGTTGTCCATGCTGACCCGGGTGCCGAGAGTAAAGGGGCAAACGTCTGTAAGGACCACTTCTTTGATTTCTTCGTCGCGCATCTTTATGCCGCACTGAAGGGCGACGCCAACGGCTACGGCTGTATCTGGGTCGACCAGAGAGGGAATACGGCGGAAGGTCTTGACTACGAAAGAGCGGATAATTGGAAGGCGGGTGGCGCCTCCGACCAGGACCAGTCTGTCAATTTCGTCAAGGCGTACATTGGCATCTCTGAGGCTTCTTTCAATGGGCTTGCGCAGCTGATCGAGAAGATCCTCGCAGGCCTTTTCGTATTCGGCAAGGGGGATCTGCAGCTCAACAAGAGCGCCGTCGATGGTGACGCTGAGAGTAGGGCTGTTTTCGGTGCTGTAACGGCACTTGCAAATTTCGGCGGCCTTCATTACCCTGTTCATAGTGCGAACGTCAAGAGATTCGGGAGCAATGGCCGCCTTCTGAAGGAAGAGGCTGGCCAGAGCTGCAGTAAAATCTTCGCCGCCCAGGAAGTTGTTTCCTGCAATGGCGTGGACCTCAATGATGTTCTTGTAGTATTCCAGAATGGACACGTCAAAGGTGCCGCCGCCCAGATCGAAGACCAGGCAGCGTTCGTCCTTGTCGTCTTCGCCCATGCCGTAGGCAATGGCCGCGGCAGTAGGCTCGTTGATTATTCTGACAACGTTGAGACCGGCCGCTTCACCGGCTTCTTTAGTTGCTTTTCTCTGGAATTCGTTGAAATAGGCGGGGACGCTTATAATGGCATCCTCAACGGGACACTGGAGATAGTGTTCTGCGTCTTCTTTGAGAGAGCGGAGAATTATGGAGGAAAGCTCCACAGCGCTCATCTGCATGTCGCCTATGCTGTATTTCTTTTCGGTACCCATGCTGCGCTTGAACACCTTGGCGGTATTCAGTGGGTGAAGCATGCCGTATTCCTTTGCGGTTTCACCTACGAGAAGGGTGCCGTTTTCGTCAACACTGACCACCGAGGGCGTAAGAAAGCTTCCCAGGCGGTTCGGTATGAGCTCAGGTTCGCCGTTTCTGAAACAGGCGATAAGACTGTTTGTTGTTCCCAGATCGATTCCGACCAGCATTTATTTTTTACCTTTCGCTTTAATAATGTATTGGATTTCTCTGAAATCTGCTTCGTCCGGCCACTTCTTTAGGTATTCGGCGGCCAGTTCAAGGGCTTTGTCGTAGTTGCCGAGAATGAATTCTGATTGGCAGATATAAATGTCTATGTCTTTGCAGCTGCAGTATTCACAGGTCTCGCAGAGGGGAGTGCGGGAAGCTTCTTCAATGGCTTTTTTCATTTCTTCCTCAAAGCCCATAATGGCCAGAAGGCGGATTCGTCTTGCCTTGTGGATGAGAGACATGCCTGTTGCCTTCTTCAGTTCTTCATCTTCTTCCTGAAGAGCTTCAGCGGCTATATTTCTTGCTTTATCGACCTCTCCTCCCACAAAGAGGCACCAGGCGTAAGCGCTCTTTTCATAGGGACTTACGTCATTCTGAGCGGCCTTCTTGTTATAATATGTTTCTCCGATCTGCATGTACCTTTTCAGCTTGCCCTTGCCTGCAGCCACCAGCTCATTGGCGTTTCTCTGGTCGCCGCTTTCTATGAACTGGCTGAAATCAGCCACGTGGAAGGCCAACTTGCCCAGGGAGTCTTCTGCCATAAGGAGGCGGGTCTTTGCTGTGGTCCAGCCGCTGGCATCCTTGTTCTTTTCCAGCTTCCGGCGCCATTTGCCTACGTGTTCATGAGCCTTATCAAACATACCTGCCTGCATGTATATGTTGAAGAGCTTCTGGCGGGGATCCCATTCGCTATTATGCTCCGCGCACTCATTGATTGCGGCAATGGCTTCGCCATACATGCCCAGCCGGCGATAGGCCAGGATAAGAGGATTCCAAAAGCGGACAGTGTCTCCCTCTCTTGTTTTGGCCATTTCAACGGTCTTTTTACCGTTTTCCACAGCCTCCTCAAGGCGGTTCAGCTTAAGCATGGTGTAGGCCATGCGGAAGTAGCCGTCAATGTCATCGGGACCGTATTTCTGTTCAAGTTCAAAGAACTTGCGGGCTTCCTCAGGCTGCTCCATTCTGAAGCAGCACATGCCTGCGTAGAAATAATTGTCCGGGCTGTTCTCGTCATTTTCAATGAGCATCTTGTAGTAGTGAAGGGCTTCTGCGGCATTATTACGGAGATCGTCGTAGAGTATGCCTGCCATATTGCCTTCAACGGAAATATTGTGACCGGGTATTTTCTCCAGATCTCTGTAGATGGCCATAGCCTCTTCCTTTTTGCCGCTTTTCTTCAGCAGCCAGGCCTTGTAGCTCAGGCAGGAGTAATAACCCGGCTCCTTTGCCAGACCCTTGTCCAGGATCTCTATGAGAGGTTCTACGGGGTATTCATTATCAAAGTCCTGTCTGTCGGCGGCAATGAGGGAGTAGACGTAGTAGAAGTGTCCTGCCCAGTCGGGAGTTTCAATGTCTTCTTTATCGTCATTGAGAGTTTTGTCCAGCTTTGAGGCAAGCTCAAGAATGGCGTCGTATTCTTCCTTGGTCTTTTTCTTATCCTCGCTTTCACTGTCGAGGAACATGACTGTCTTGCAGTAGTCAACGGTAATGTCTTCGGTGATCCCGTTGTCTTCCAGGAATTTGATGAGTTCTTCTGCCCCTTCGTTTGCGTGGTTGCGGACCAGAATGCGGAGCTTGAGAAGATAGAAGGGCAGACTGCTGCCGTCCTGATCGAGGGCATCGTTGACTGCCTCAAAGGCTATGTTGTCACGTCCCATTTTGAAGTTGGACAGAGCCTTCAGATAGAATGCTCCCGAATTGCCCGGTTCTCTGCTGAGAATTATATCGGCGATCTCTGCGCTTCTTTCGTAGTTCTTTGCCTGAAGGTTCAGGGACAGCAGATTGAAGACTGAACCCAGATCTGCCTTGTACAGATCGGTGCTTTGCTCAGACATTTCAAGAGCTTCTTCTTTTCTTCCGAGTTCAAAGAGCAAATTGGAAATGCGGCCTATGACCTCTGTTCTGCGGCCTATCCTTTCTTCGGTCTTAGTCGTTCCGTCGGGGACCAGATTGTCTACGGCTGCCAGGAGCTTCTTGGTGTATTCCAGTGCTTCTTCTTTTTTCCCTGCGTCTGAGGCGAGGACTGATTTAACATTGTAGTATCCGAAGGGATCTGGTTCTTCCGGGGGCAGTTTCTCTCCCAGCTCCTGAGCTTCATCGCTTCTGTCGTTCTGGATAAGACACCAGAGCAGGTCATAGAGACTGCCGGTGTCGTCGGGGTTTTCTTTCAGCTTTTCGCGGAGCTGCTCCATCATGGCATCGTTCCACTTGCGGCGCAGACCGTCCAGTTCGACGTAGCTCTTCTGTTCGCCGGTAACGTCGCCCATAATGTGCTGGACGATGTCTACTGCTTTTTTATAATCTCCTCTTGCGGCTACGGAAATAGCCTGAAAGCGCTTTGCGGCCAGATGCTGGGGATTTCTTTCAACTACCTTGTTTGCCAGTTCCTCTATGAGGTCGAATTTTTCCTGTTTTTCGTAGCCTATCATAAGGTCCACGGCAAGATGGTCATCCAGGGGATAGGCCTTCTGAAGGCTTTCAAGCTCATCGACAGCGGAAAGATCATCGTCATTTAAGCGCATCTTGCAGAGAAGGGCCTGACCGTATGGGTGCTTTTCGCTGCTGTTTTCAAGGGTTTCCCTGAGGGGCTTAGCTTCTTCGTGGGGAGTGTTGTAAACCTTGCGGTAGGTCATCTCATAAATGTCTGCTGCCTTGCCGTCAATGCCCGGAGTGAAATACTCATAGGGGAAATTATCGTCGTAGCGAAGACGGGCCTCGATGACGAATTCCAGGAATTCCGGGGGGAACTTCTCACGGAGTTCATCCATGTGTTCCGTAAAGCCGAACTGCTCGTTGAGGAAAACCATGACCTTGTGGGGAATGCGGAAGTTATCCTCAAAGAAGCCGAGGAGGGCTTCTTCTACCTGAGCTCTGGTATCGAGAGCCTGGCAGATGTCAGCGGAAAGAAGCTCCTTCCAGGCATTTACATCCAGTCTTTTCTGCAGGTCAAAGTAAAGGGCTGACAGTCTGTCGGTCCAGAGCTCGATCTCAGTTTTTTCTTCATCCGGCTTGTCTTCCTTGTCGGCAAGCTCAAGAGCCTTTTCGTAGGCGGCGCGCAGTTCTTTGAATTCTTCGGGCTTTTCTTCGGGGTTAACTGCAGAAAGTCTCTCTTTGTATGCGCGGCCGATGGCTCTTTTATCTTTTGTTTCTTCTATTCCCAGTATGGTCCAGATCATATAGTTCTCCTGTTGAAAGTAATGGATTCAGGCCGTTTACCACTCTGCGTTGAACACGTACTTGTCCAGTCTGTCAAAGGCCTCTTTTACGCGTGAAAGGGGCAGGGCCAGGTTCATGCGTATGGTGTTCTTGTTGAAGAAGGCTTCGCCGTCCTGCCAGCCAACACCGTGCTCAAATCCTCTGTCCTGAAGTTCTCTGATGGTCTTGCCGTGTTTTTCAAGCCAGCCGGTGCAGTCCAGATAGAGGAGATAGGTGCCCTGAGGCTTTGCCAGAGTAACGCCTTCAAAGTGTTCAAGAATGTAGTTATATCCGTAAGTGGTATTTTCCGTAAGTACCTGGCGGAGCTCGTCTACCCACTCATGTCCTTCAGGCTTGTAAGCGCCGATAAGGGCGTGCTGAGAAAGAACGTTCATGGTGTTGTAGTGGGAGAGGGACGCTTCCTTGCGGATGCGGTCGCGCAGATACTTGTTGTAAATAATGTGATAGCTTCCTACCAGACCTGCCAGATTGAAGGTTTTGGACGGTGCGTAGAAGGCCACTGTGCGCATGCGGGCGTCTTCGTTTACAGACTGGGTGGGAATGTGCTTATAGCCTTCCAGTGTCATGTCGGACCAGATCTCGTCGGAGATGACGAAGCAGTCGTTCTTCTTGTAGACTTCCATTGCCTTTTCGATCTCCCAGCGTTCCCATACGCGTCCTGTGGGGTTGTGGGGTGAGCAGAAAATCGCCACGTGGATGTTCTCTTCTCTCAGGCGGCGGTCCATGTCTTCATAGTCCATGCGCCAGATGCCGTCTTCGTCTCTGTAAAGGGGGCTGTGAACAGCCTTCCAGCCGTTGTTTTCAATGGCTCCCGTAAATCCGACATAAACAGGGGAATGGAGCAGGACCTTGCCTCCCTGTTCGCCTAAAACTCTCAGGGCAGTGGTGACTCCGCCCAGGACGCCGTTTTCGTAGCCTATGCATTCGGGGGTAAGGCCCTGGACATCGTTGCGCTTCGACTGCCAGTCAATAATGCTCTGATAGTATTCGGGACGGTCTTCAAAATAACCGTAGGTCGTGTGCTTTGCCCGCTCGATGATCGCCTCGGGAATAGTTGGGCAGGCGGGAAAATTCATGTCCGCGACCCACATGGGGATGAAGTCGAAGCCTTCCTTGACTCTGACTCCGCGGGCTGTAAAGGGGATCCAGCTGCAGGTCTCCCATTCAACTGCCAGGGCGTCCATGCCCTTGCGATCTATAATGCTTGTAAAGTCGTATTTCATTACGTAGCCTCCTTATGTTTAATTGAGTTATTATACCATATTATGCGGTGCGGCAAAATTCCTTTAACATATATCTTTATTGTGATACAATATAAAATTGAAAAATTATCGGATAGTATATTTTTGCCTGAAATATGAGCGTTAACAACAATAAATCAAAGGCGGCCTTCATTGCTGCCATGGTCATTTTCGGGACAATAGGCATATTCAGAAGATACATTGCCCTGCCCTCATCGGTACTTGCTCTTGCGAGAGGTTTCATAGGGACCTTGTTTCTGGTCATCTACGTAAAGCTTTCAGGAAAGAAACCCGATAGGGCGGCTGTCAGGGCAAATCTGGCCTTGCTTGTCATTTCCGGAGCCCTAATAGGCTTCAACTGGATACTGCTCTTTGAGTCCTACAATTACACTACAGTTTCCGTGGCTACCCTGTGCTATTACATGGCTCCTGTTTTTCTTATACTGGCTTCTCCTTTTGTTCTTAAGGAAAAGCTGACAGTAAACAAACTCATTGCCGTGTTCGCCGCTGTGACCGGAATGGCCCTGGTCAGCGGAGTCTTCCGCGGCGGAGAAATAGCCGTAGACCAGAAGACGGGCATAATCCTCGGTCTCGGAGCGGCAGTCCTATACGCGTCGGTAATACTCATCAACAAAAAGATAGGCGAGATCGACGCTTACAGCAAGACTACAGTACAACTTGGCGCCGCTGCTGTATGCCTGCTTTCATACGTTTTGCTGACGGAAAAAGCGTCAGGCATTGCCTTAAGCGGCAGGGGACTGATCATGGTCCTGGTGGTGGGCATTATCCACACAGGTGTTGCCTATGCCCTTTATTTCAGCTCAATGAAGGCGCTCAGCGCCCAGAACATCGCCATATTCAGCTATATAGATCCTGTATTTGCAATAATTCTTTCAACTTTGATCTTGAAAGAACCCATGGGATTTTCAGATATCCTGGGTGCAGTCCTCATTCTCGGGGCTGCCGTTTACAGTGAATTTACGGAGGGATAATACATGAAAGTTGCAATAATCGGTGCCGGTAAGTTCGGCACTGCCGTTACCGAAACTCTTCTTGGCGGAGGCAACGACATTACGCTTATCGACAGCAGCGAAAACGTCATACAGAAAATGAACAACCGCTTCGACATCTATACCATCTGCGCAGACGCAAGAAGGGTAGAAGTCCTGGACGGTCTTCATATGGACACCTATGATTTTCTCATTGCCGGAACCTCTGACGATGAGCTGAACATTATCATCTGCGAAATTGCAAAGAAGCTTGGCTGCAGAAGGTGCATAGCAAGAGTCCGTTCCCCGGAGTATGTTGAACAGGTTGAATTCCTCAAGAGCACCATGAAGATCGACTATATAGTCAATCCCGACCTGGCCTGCGCATCTGAAATATTCAAGTACCTGACCGAAAAGAATACTCTCCGCGGAGGACGTTATACCGCGGACGGCGTTACCATTCTGGAATGCAAAATCGAAAGATTCCCCGGACTTTCCGGCCTCATGGTCAAGGACGCCGGCCCCAAGCTCAACGGTACTCTGATCACCGCAGTTTCCCGCGAGGGCAAGATCATCGTCCCCAACGGCAATACCAAGCTGCTGGAAGGGGATACCCTTTATCTCTGCGGTCTTGACAAGACTGTCAACGAGATCAGCCGCAAGGTCCGTGAAAAGAAGGTCTATACCGATATTAAGAAGGTCATGATCGCCGGCGGCGGAAAGACCGCCTTCTTCCTGGCCGACAAGCTTCTTGATTTCGGCGCCGCTGTCAAGATCATTGAACTGGACCGCAGCCGCTGCGAATATCTTTCCGGCAAGCTGGACGGCGCTCTGGTCCTTAACGCCGACGCTACTGACACTTCTCTTCTTGCTGAAGAAAACCTGGACGGCATGGACGCTTTCGTAGCCGTTACCGGTTTTGACGAAGAAAATCTGCTCCTTTCACTCATTGCGAAGCAGCACGGGGTAGAGGACGTTGTTACAAAGATCAGCCGTAAGAGCTATGCTCCTCTCACCGAAAACCTCGGGGTTTCAATGCTCATCAATCCTCTGGATATCTGCGCGTCCAATATTCTGCGTTATACACAGCAGGGTGAGTTCCTGGTATTCTCAAAGATGATCCAGGGCCAGGCAGAGTTCATTGAAATCTACGCAGAAGGCTCCATGGGCATTACAGCAAAGACCCTGACAGAGCTGGAAATTCCTGAAGGAGTCCTTATTGCCGCAATCCACCGTGACGGAGAGATCATCATTCCCCGCGGTTCCACGAGAATCCTTGAGGGCGACAGAGTAATTATCCTGTCCCTCCTTTCCAGCGTTCCCATGCTGGAGACCCTCATTAAGAAAGGTAAAGGTTCAGTCTTTTAATGGTAACCTGGAAACCTGTCTGTAAAATTCTCGGTGCTGTTACGGCTCTGGTCGGGGCAACTATGCTTCTTCCTGTCGTATGCGCCGTAATATACGGAGAATGGGACTGCGTAAAAGCCTTTATGCTCTGCATGGTCCCCATGATAATAGCCGGTGTCCTTGCGCTGAAGCTGATCCCCGAAACGGAGAATGCTTCCATACGTATGCGCGACGGCTTCTTTGCCGTAGGCTTCGCCTGGCTGCTCATGTCTTTTTTCGGATCCCTTCCTTTTGTGATCTCCGGAACGATTCCCCACATGGCCGATGCTTTCTTTGAGACTGCCTCCGGCTTTACCACCACCGGATCCACTATTCTTCAGGTAATAGAAGGGCTGCCCAAGTCCATGCTTCTCTGGCGTTCCTTTACTCACTTCCTGGGAGGTATGGGTGTTCTTGTCCTTACCGTTGCCATTCTTCCCATGCTTGGCATAGGCGGTGCAAAGCTCATGAGAGCTGAGACCACCGGCCCGACCATGGACCGCATAAGCTTCTCCCTCAACGATACGGCAAAGAGTCTGTATGTCATTTACATGGGCGTTACCGCTCTCGTCTGCGTCGGACTGCTTCTGTGCGGCTGCAATTTCTATGATTCCATTCTTCATGCCTTTTCTACTGTAGGCACCGGAGGTTTCTCATCCTTTAACGACAGCGTTGCCGGATTTAACAGCGTATGGGTGGAGATCGTCCTTGGACTGGGCATGTTCATCTGCGGCGTTAACTTCAACCTCTACTACGCCTTTATTAAAGGCGACCGCAAGGCCATTATAAAAGACAGTGAATTCCGGGTTTATGCCATAATTGTCAGCGTATCCATAATATTTATTACGGTAACGCTGGTCGCAACTGGCACTTACGCCAGCCTGGGGAAGGCCCTCCGTGATTCTTTCTTCCAGGTCACTTCACTCATAAGCACCACAGGCTTCGGCTCTGCCGATTATGACCTTTGGCCCGTTCCCTGCAGGATAGTTATCTTCTTCCTGTTTATTTTCGGCGGCTGCGCGTCGTCCACCGCCGGCGGCGTGAAGATCATACGCGTCATGCTTTTCGGAAAGCTCATTCAGAGAGGACTTTTCAGAAAGCTCCACAGCACATCTGTCAAGCCCGTTAAGATAGGGGGCACTTCCTTCAGCGCGAAGACTATGTCTGAGCTGGCTGCCTTCGGTATACTGTACGTGACGGTGATAGTCATAGGAACCTTAATAGTAAGCCTTGAAAAGGTATCACTTATAACCGCATTGAGTACGGTCCTGACCTGTCTTTCCAACATAGGTCCCGGCTTCGAAATGGTCGGTCCTACCTGCAATTTTGCTTTTTATTCCGCTCCCGTTAAGGTCTTTCTCGGCGTGCTGATGATAGCCGGAAGACTGGAACTTTACACCATCATCTTACTCATCAGACCCGAATTCTGGAACAAGTACAGATAGCATGAACACAAAATACAAAGCGATATTCAGAATAACAGGCCTTGTTCTCTGCATTCAGGCAATGGTCCTTGCCGTGCCGGCCGCTTCTGCTCTGTACTGGGGTGAATTGAGGTGTCTGGTCAGCTTCCTTATTTCCGCTGCCATCAGTCTTGCCATCGGTCTGCCCCTTCGCCTTTGCCTGAAGGAGGAAAAGGACACTCTCACTACCAGAGACGCTCTCATTACCATACTTTTTGTGTGGGTATGCATAACTTTAGATTCGGCCTTGCCATATCTTATGAGCGGTCATCATACCAGCTTTGCCTCTGCTCTCTTTGAATCGGTATCTTCATGGACTACGACGGGCGCGACTGCTTTCCCCAACGTCGCGGCTCTTCCTCAGTCTATCAGTCTCTGGCGCAATTTCAGCCAGTGGCTTGGTGGCGCTGGAATATTGGTAATGTTGACTTTGCTGCTCCGCGGAATGGGAGGAAGCTCCACCCTCATGAAGCTGGAAGCTCCCGGCATTGTCATGTCGGAAAATTCCGGACGCTACCTGGTCCTTGCAAAGAAGCTTGCCATTACTTACGTTGTTTTAAGCGGCATACAGTTCATACTCCTGCTTTTGGGAGGCTGCGGCCCCTTTGACGCGATGATCATCACTTTCTCCAGCTGCGCTACCGGCGGAGCCACCTGCTATCACAGCAGCCTTGTAAGCTTCAGTCCTTATGTCCAGCTTGTCTCTGCGGTATTCATGATCCTTTCTTCCATGAATCTTGTCCTCATCGGCGGAGTTTTCCTGGGCGAAACAGAGAAGATGAAGAACAGCAGCGAAACGAAGCTGTACCCCATGGTCATGGCTGTCGCTGCCGTTGTCGTCATTGCTGATCTGAGACTTACGGGAACCTATGAAACTCTTTCAGAGGCCATTCGTTACGGCGGTTTTCAGACGGTTTCCTTTGCCAGCACCTGCGGACTTTACAACGCCAACTTTGAGAATTGGCCCACCCTGTGCAAATCGATCCTGTCATTCATGACCTTTGCCGGCGGCTGCTCCATGTCCACTTCCGGAGCCATCAAGATCTTCAGGATCATTATCCTCATCAAGCTGCTGAAAAGAAGCTTTACAACAAGACTTCATCCGACTGCGGTCAAGGCCGTTACTCTCAACGGAAAGGCACTGTCAGCCCAGGTCACCAATTCTGTTGTTTCATTCTTCTTTACGTATATGGTGGTGTTCCTCGCCGGAGTATTTATTATCTCCTTTGAGTCTCCTGATATGCAGAGTGCCTTTACTTCTGCGGCTTCTCTGCTCAACAATATAGGTGCAGGCTTCGGCGCCATGGGGGCAAATGGCTGCTATGCTGAATACGGCCCCTTCATGAAGATATTCATGTGTCTCCTCATGCTTGCCGGGCGCCTGGAACTCTATCCGGTCATACTTCCCTTTACAGGGACCTTCTATAAAAAACAGTAGCGGAACTTGATTGACTTGCGAGGTAGGTTATATGAACGTATTTGACATCATCAAGCTTTTGGGCGGGCTGGCCATGTTCCTTTTCGGCATGCGTCTCATGGGCGACGGCCTGAAGGAGAGTTCGTCGGGAAAACTGAA
This sequence comes from Clostridia bacterium, assembly GCA_024402995.1. GTDB lineage: Bacteria > Bacillota > Clostridia > Peptostreptococcales > Anaerovoracaceae > JAKSSR01. Next base: position 38,122 of record JAKSSR010000004.1, read on the forward strand.
AAAAATGATGGAAGGTGTGACCAACAACCCGGTAAAGGCATTTCTGCTGGGCGTTGCCGTTACTGCGGTCATACAATCGTCTACGGCGACCATAGTCATTACATCAGGTTTGGTCGGCGCGGGAATATTGACTTTGCGTCAGTCTCTGGGCATTATCGTAGGTGCCAATGTAGGTACTACCGTAACGGGTCAGATCATAAGACTGCTTGACGTTGATTCCTCAAGGACTGCCTGGCTGGAGATCTTCAAGCCTTCCACTCTTGCTCCTGTGGCCATGATCATCGGCATAATTCTCATAATGGCCTTCAATAAGCGCACAGGCGGAAGTATTGCCATCGGCTTCGGCATTCTCTTTTCCGGACTGATGAATATGACGGGAGCTGTTGATACTCTCAGTGAAACAGGTGTTTTCGATCCGCTTTTCGCAAGTCTCTCCGGCAATCCCCTTATCGGTTATATTACCGGCGCAGGTGTTGCTTTTGTACTCCAGAGCTCGTCGGCGACCATAGGCATACTCCAGGCTTTTTCCATGGCGGACAGCCTTGTGTGGAAGGCAATTTACTCTGTCATCGTAGGTATTTACCTGGGTGACTGCGTTACCACCGCCATCGTTTGCTCCATAGGCGCAAAGCCCGAAGCAAAGAGGGTAGGTATAGTCAATATTCTCTTCAACCTCAGCGAAACCGTTCTGGTCCTTACTGTTGTAACCATAGTCCACAAGCTCGGACTTATTGATAATCTTTGGGAAACTACCACTTCCCCCGGACTTATAGCAAATACCAATACCATTTTCAATCTTGCCTGCGCCATTCTTCTTCTGCCTATGGTTGGCGTCTACGAAAAGCTCAGCCGCAAGATAATTAAAGAGGAGCCTGAGAAACCCAACAAATACCAGGAAAAGCTGGATGCTCTCAACCCGGTATTCTTCAATACTCCGGCTCTTGCTCTCCGTTCCTGCTACGACGTTCTTCTCATTATGCTCAACTCCGCAAGGAAGAACATAGACATGTCCTTTGAGCTTCTCCGCCATTTTGACGAAGGAAAGGCAGAGGCTATTGAAGCGGAGGAAGACAATATCGATCTGCTTACGGACAAGGTAAGCGAGTACATGGTAATAGCCTCTCCCCACATTCGTCTCGACTATCAGGTACGTATTCTCGATCAGTACTACAAGGTCGTTACCGAGTTCGAAAGACTGGGCGATCACGCCATAAACATTACCGATACTGCAAGAAACATGAGGCATAACAATGTAGCCTTTTCAAAGGAGGCTCTGGAGGAGCTGGAGGTTATCCAGACTCTTCTGGACAAGGTAATGGACTACACCACTCTGGCTTTTGAAAAGCGCGACCTTGAAGCTGCTTACCACATTGAACCTCTGGAACAGGTCGTTGACGACATGGTCAATGCCCTGAAGGATGCCCACATTGAAAGGCTCAGAAACGGTGCATGCAACGTCATTGCCGGCACCAATTTCCTGAATCTCATGCAGGACTTTGAGCGTATTTCGGCCCATTGCTCCAACATAGGCATTGCGACCATAACCCGTGTCAAGCCGGAGCTGGCGGCTCAGGCCCACGAATACGCATCTACTCTCCACGGCGGAGACGATGCCGAATTCAACAGCGAATACAACGCTGCTCACGACGAGTTTTTCTCAAAACTCAAGGCTTAAAAGCAAAAAAATAAAGGACCTGCTCCGAGAAGAGTGAACTTGTAAGATGAAAGTAGACACATAAAAAAGTGTCTACTTTTTCTTTTGG
>JAKSSR010000040.1 GCA_024402995.1 Clostridia bacterium
TTTGAACATCAATGTATACCTCCTCCGCCTTTATTATAATGGTGAAAGAGCATGATGTCAAACGGAAAAATTGATAATATCACGCCCTCATATACGTGTCAACAATTATTTTTATTCTTTTGCAATAAATTTACAGGGGAGGGTAAACCAGAAACAACTGCCCTCTCCTTCCTTACTTTCTACACCGTACTCCGCATCATGATGCTCAAGAACTTCACGGGCAATAGACAAGCCCAGACCAGTACCTCCGCTGACAGCGCGGGCACCCTGCTTGCTGGCTTTCTGATAACGGTTCCAGATCTTTTCCTGATCCTCTTCCGCAATGCCGATGCCCTTGTCGCAAACCTCGCAGCGAACTCTGCGGCCATTAGCCTCAACAAAGAAATTAATGGTGATCTCCCTGTTTTCGGTACTGTAGCGGACCGCATTGGAAATCAAATTGGAAAAGACCTGCTGAAGCTTGCGCTCATCGCCTTCCACTATGACTTTTCCGCCTGCATCGTTAAAGTTGAATATAAAGTCTTCGTTCTCTTCCAGTACCCTATAGGTGGCAAGAACGTGGGCGGCAGACTCCTGTATTTCAAATTCCCGCTTTTCCATATGCTCGGTTCCGGCCTGGATCCTGGACAGGAGCAAAATGTCTCCGACAAGTTCGGAAAGGCGGTCTGTTTCTTCCACGATAACTCCAAGATGCTCATCGCGGCGTTCCTTGTCATCACCGGAAATATCGCGTATGAGTTCCGCGTATGACTTGATCATGGTAAGGGGAGTACGCAGATCGTGGGATACGTTGGCCATAAGGTCCTTCTGGAGAGCATCGGAACGTTTAAGATCCTCGGCAGTATTATTTAAGGTATCTGCCAGTTCCTGAATTTCGGAATAATGACCGCCTTCAAATTGCACGTCATAGTTGCCCTCACCCAGTTCCTTGGCCTTATTGCGTATATCCTGAATGGGCCGGGCAACCCGCTTGGAATACCAGGTGGCCAGGACTGCACCTATTACTATGGACGCAAGAGTAACAAGAAGCAGCTGGGAAGCAAGAATGCTGATCGCTGAATCCAGAGGAGACAGGCGGGAAATGGAGTAGAGATAAATATCAGGGCGCAGCTTGCTCTCGACCAGCATGGCATTGACAAGGATCTTGTCGTCACTGTCTTTGCCGCTGCCGCCTATGGTAAATGAGGAAGTCGCAAGGCCGCTCTGCTCAAGGGCCTTACGGGCGGCGTTGAGAAGATTAGTGCCGCCTGTCATGAAACGTCCCTGAGACATAAAATCCAATGAGTTGATGGTAAAGCTTCCGTCAGCGGCCTCTACGTAGAAGAAAATATCGTTGTCGTTGGACAAGGTGCCCAAAGTATCACAGAATTCGTTGATATCCAGCCTTTGAGTGTTGGCATATATACTGCTGATATTGGTCAGCATTGCGCTTACCTTGCGCTCTGTAGCCATTTCGTAATAGGACTGAAGAAACACTGTCTGGAGCACCCATAGACCGGCCATCAATATCATGGCAAAAAGAAGGAAGGCCAGAAGAAGCCTCGTTCTTATGCTCTTCCAGTCCCTTCCCTGCTCTTTATTTTTTTTCTGATTTGTCCGTTCCTTAGGTTCTGCCATTTGAAAATCTTAATCCTCGAATTTGTAGCCTACTCCTCGCACCGTGGAGATCTTGTCGCGATAATCACCTATACGGCTGCGAAGATTTTTAATGTGAGTGTCAATGGTGCGGTCGTCGCCGAAGAAGTCGTATCCCCAGATATCCTGAAGGAGACGGTCTCTTGAAAGGGCAATGTTTTTATTCTGCATCAGATAAGTGAGAAGCTCGTATTCCTTGAGAGTAAGCTCTGCCTTGACACCGTCAACTGTAACGGTTCTGGATTCCGTGTTGACCACCAGGCCGCCGCTGACCAGTTCAGCAGGCTGCTTTGTTACTCCGCCGCTTTTTTTCCTCGCAAGGACAGCTGCGCATCTTGCCATGAGCTCCTTGGGGCTGAAGGGCTTGGTGACGTAATCGTCAATGCCCAGTTCAAAGCCGAAAAGCTTGTCGTATTCTTCGCCTCTTGCGGAAAGCATTATGACGGGAATGTCCTTCTCCTTGCGGATCTCCTTGCAGGCAGTATAGCCGTCAAGGCGAGGCATCATAATGTCCATGATGATCAGGTCAAAATCACCTGTCAGACACTTGTTGACAGCTTCCATGCCGTCACCGGCCTCTTCTGTTTCGTATTTGTTGAACTGAGCGTATTCTCTTATGACCGCTCTGATCTTTTCTTCGTCGTCTACTATAAGGATCTTTGCCATGATAACCTCCATCAGATCGCCAAAAGGCTAGTCTACTTTGTTTACCATTCTAACTGGTTTATGTGTGTGAATTGTGAACTTTCCGTAATTTTCTGTCAATACTATTTCTTCTGAAAGACGGCAATGGCCTCCGCAACAGTGGAAACTCCTATAAGCTTCATGTTTTTAGGCTTGTCCTTTATACGTTCTACGCTGCGCTTAGGCAAAAGCATGTATTCAAAGCCCATGCGGTCCGCTTCTTTGGCCAGCTTTTCCGCATTCTGAACGGGGCGCAGTTCTCCCGTAAGGCCGATCTCTCCGATGGCGAGGGTCCTGGGAGGAACAGGTTTTCCCGTTTCGTCGGACCAGATAGCGAGAGCTGCCGCCAAGTCCGTAGAAGTTCCTTCAGGTTTAAGGCCGCCCACTATGTTGACGTAAATATCCCGGTTAAGAAGATTCATTCCGGCTTTGCGTTCAAGAACGGCGATTATCATGTTCAGACGGGAGCTGTCTATACCAATGGAGCTCCTTCTCGCAAAGCCTACGTTACTGGGGGCTGTAAGAGCCTGGATCTCAAGGAGCAGCGGCCTGGTCCCTTCATAAACGGCGGTAGGCATGGAGCCGCAGGCATTCTGAGACAGGCCTTCAAGGAAGGTGGCAGAAAGGTTTTCGACCTCAACCAGGCCCTCTTCTCTCATTTCAAAGGCGCCGATCTCCGAAGTAGTGCCGAAACGGTTCTTGAAGGAACGCAGAATTCTCAGATCCTGGTTGCGTTCTCCTGTGAACTGAAGAACTGTATCTACCAGATGCTCCACTATCTTAGGGCCGGCAAGCTCGCCGCTTTTGGTCACGTGAGCGACTATAAACACGGGGATCTGCCCGCTTTTGCCAATATTCATGAGCATGTTTCCGCAGGCTCTTACCTGGGACACACTGCCGGGAGCGGAATCTATGGTATCCGTGTACATGGTCTGAATGGAATCTATGATAAGAAAAGCCGGCTTAAGGTTTTCTATGGCCGTCATGACTGCTTCCATGTTGGTCTCGGAAAGAAGGAAAAGCTGGCTCAGATCGCCCTTGCATACGCGGTCGGCCCGCATTTTGATCTGTTCCTCCGATTCCTCGCCGGAAACATAGAGGACCTTGCCAAGATTCCTTGAAATGCTGGCAGCAGCCTGGATTATGATGGTGGACTTGCCTATGCCCGGTTCGCCGGAAATAAGGGTCAGGGAGCCGTTTACAAGGCCTCCGCCGAGGACCCTGTTCAGTTCACCTATACCGGTATCAATGCGGGTGCTTTCCCCTGACTGAACGGAGGGAAGATTTACGGGTTTTACAGACTTAACGCGGCCTTCAGTTGTTTTGGACGCACTGCCGCGTCTTCTTATATCATCCTCGGGAGCTTCGCGTATCACTTCCTCCACAAAGCTGTTCCACGCTCCGCAGATACACTGTCCCAGCCATCTGGGACTTTCGTAGCCGCACTCCTGACATACAAATACTGTTTTTGATTTCTTCGCCATTATATAAACCTCCAGGCATTTTAATCATATTCATCTGCCTGTGCAAAAAACTGAGCAAAGTCGAATAACCGGTGTTATCCGCCAATACAATATTATTATTTTTTGCTTCCGGGTACAAGACAAATAAATATCAGCAGCCGGCGAGGAAATCTTCCACAGCGTCTAAAAACTGACAGCCGTCCAAACAGTTTTCGTTTAAGCGTTCTACCAGTCCGGCCACTGCTTTTTTGTCCGTTGAAATATCGTCTATTGTCCGGCAGTATGTGTCCGATTTCAGCCGTATCCCGTAAGCTGTGTAGGCCACTTCCTCACAAAAGCATTGTCGTTCCACTATTTCGTAGGGTCCCGGATACTTGCTCATACTGATACCTCCTTCTCCATGGGTAATTGTCTTTTAATAATAAGACGGAGAAAGTGTTCAAAAATCTCCGTAATGACTTCCAATTAAAAACCGCCCCGTGGGGATCCACGGAGCGGAGTATCCGGATATGTTTTAGTTGTTCAGGTGTTCGTACTGCAGCTTGTACAGCTTGAAATAAGTACCGCCCTTGGCGAGAAGCTCCTGATGAGAACCTTCTTCCACGATCTCGCCCTTGTGCATGACGATGATCTTGTCGCAGTTCTGTATCGTTGATAGACGATGAGCAACGATAATATTAGTACGTCCCTCCATAAGCTTGCCCAGCGCATCCTGAATAAGAGCTTCGGTCTCGGTATCGATGTTAGCGGTAGCTTCATCGAGAATGAGAACGGAAGGCTTAAAGGCAAGGGTCCTGGCGAAGGAAAGGAGCTGACGCTGACCAGCGGAGAAAGCGGCGCCGCGCTCAATGACCTCGTGGTCGTAAGCACCGTCCAGTTTGGAAATGAATCCGTCGGCATTGACGTACTTGGCTGCGTCCACAACGTCGGTATCGGAAATGCCTTCTTCGTTAAGTCTGATGTTGCTCTTTATGTCTCCCGCAAAGAGGAAAACGTCCTGAAGCATCTGGCCGATATTGCGCCTGAGGTCCGCGACCTTGATCTTGCGTACATCTACGCCGTCAATGAGGATCTGCCCCTTCTGAATATCAAAGTAGCGGCAGATCAGGTTCTGAATGGTGGTCTTGCCTGCGCCTGTCTCACCGACGAAAGCGACCTTCTGTCCGGGCAGGACTTCGAAGGAAACGTCCTTGAGGACCCATTCGCCCTTGTTGTAGGCAAACCAGACATTCTTGAACTCAATATGACCTTCAAAATGGTCCATGGAAACAGCATCTGGAGCGTCAGTGATTTCGGCCTCAGTATCCATGATCCAGAAGATACGCTCTGCAGCTGCAGCAGCAGACTGAATGACGTTGAAGTTCTCGGCAAGTTCCTGGATCGGGTCAAAGAACTTGGTGGTATAGCGCTGGAAGGCGATGATGGTACCAACCAGCAGGACGCCGCTTGAAACCAGCTTTCCGCCGTAGATCAGCAGGATAAGCAGGGAAGCGATGTTGAGAATGGTGTGGATAGGGCTGTAAATGGCGAAGCACATGAGCTGGCGTATGTTGGCCTTGCGCAGTTCTTCGCTCTGCTTTTCAAACTCCTCTGCAGTATCCTTTTCGGCGGTAAAGATCTGGACGACCTTCATGCCGGAAACGTGTTCGGCAACGAAAGCGTTAAGCTCGGAGATCCTTGCGCGGATAGCTCTGTAAAGCTTTCTGGTGATCTTGGTAAACACCAGGGTAGAAACGATGATGAACGGGATAACGCTGAAGATCGCCAGAGACAGCTTAACGTGCTTGTTCAGCATAATGGCGATGACGCCTACGAGAACACAGCTGCTGCTGACCAGGTTTACGATGACGCTGGTGAACATTTCATTGACCGTCTCGCAGTCGTTGGTGACTCTGGTGACCAGTCTGCCGATGGGGTTGTCATTGAAGAAACCCATGTGAAGGGTGGTCAGATGGCGGAAAATATCGGTCCTCATGTTATAGATGATCTTCTGGCCGACTACAGAAAGAGTCGTTATCTGGCCGTAGGTAAGGCCGAAAATGGCCAGAACAGTCGCCAGATATTTAAGTCCCAGAATGACGATCTCGTGGGGAGTACAGGTCTTATAGACAATGGCGTTGGTGGCCTGCTCCAGCAGTTCCGGCTGGTAGAGTTCCAGGGCTACTGTTGAAATACTCAGAAGGAGCACAAAGAGGAAGGTCCCGGCATAAGGCTTGGCATAACGGAGCATTCTGCGCACTGTATGCCTGTTTACTGTCTGATTGTCTTGTCTGATCACAGCGCGTATTCCTCCTTCTTCATCTTTTCAAGAAGCTGACGGTTATACATATCGGCATAGATACCGTTAATTGCCAGCAGTTCTTCGTGAGTACCGCATTCTGCAACGGTATTGCCGTCGATGACTATGATCTTGTCGGCGTTCTGCAGGGTGGAAATACGGTGAGCGATAATGATATTGGTCTTGCCGGAGCGAGTCTCCTTCAGGTGGCGGAGTATCTGCTCTTCAGTGTCGGTGTCGACTGCGGAAACAGAGTCGTCCAGGATAAGGATCTCCGGATCCAGAATGAGTGCTCTCGCAATGGAAATTCTCTGCTTCTGTCCGCCGGAAAGGGAAACACCGCGTTCGCCGATGAGGGTCTCGTAACCATCGGTGAAATCGATGATGTTGTCGTGAACGCAGGCAACGGCAGCAGCCTTTTCGATATCGTACTGAGTTTTGCTGTGATCACCGAAGGCGATATTTGCAGAAATAGTATCAGAGAAAAGGAAGTTATCCTGGGGAACGTAGCCGATGGCGCTTCTCAGGTCCTTGAGGGGGATCTCATGAATTTCGCGGCCGCCTATATAGAGCATGTCCCTGGGCGGATCGAATACACGCATCATAAGGTTGACCAGAGTAGTCTTGCCGGAGCCTGTTCGTCCGACAATGCCGAGGGTCTGGCCCTTTTCTACGGTAAAGTTTACGTCCTTGAGTACATTGCCGTCTTCGCCGTTATAAGCAAAAGTAAGACCCTTTGCTTCAATACGTCCGTCGGGAGAGCCTTCAACATGCTTTGCCTCCGGGCAATCCTTGATTCCGGGTTCTGCGTTGAGAATGGCCTCAAGGCGCTTCATGGAAGCGCTGCCTCTGGTCATGAGGTTGATGATCCTGCCGATGGCAGCCATGGGCCAGATGAGCATATTCAGGTACATGATAAAGCCGGAGAACTGGCCGATGTCAATGCGTCCGATAAGAGCAATGTAGCCGCCGTAACCTACAGCCATGGCCATGGAAAGGCCTGCTATCATGCGCATGAAGGGCCACATGAAAGCCTGAGTCTTGGCTTCGCGGATATTCTTCTTGCGGGTCTCCATGTTGACCTTGTCGAATTCGCGCCACTCCTTCTCCTCCTGAACGAAAGCCTTGATGACCTTCATTCCGTTGAGCTTTTCCTGAACGAAATCTGACAAAGCGTCAAATGCCTTCTGACGTGCCAGGTAGCGCTTATGCATTTCTCTTCCGATGAACGTGGACACCAGAATGACCATGATCATTGGAATGAAGCACAGCAGAGACAGGCGCAGATCGATCTTTGTGATCATTTTGTAGATGGTGGTGATACCGATGGTTATGGTATCAAGGCCCATCATTACGGTGACAGCAAAGGCCATACGGACAGTTTCAATGTCAGAGCTCATGTATGCCATGATCTCGCCGGCCTTGTGCTCATGGAAGAATTCCTGGTCCATGGTCTGCAGGTGGGTGTAAAGGTCGTTGCGCATGTCGCGTTCGATCTTTCTCGCACTGCCGAAAATGAACCATCTCCAACCGATACGGCCGAGGAAGACTGCGATGGCAATGATCACAAGTCTGGTAATGGTTTCTCTCACAATGTCGCCGGTAAAGGTGCCTTCGGTAATGGCATTGATGGCCTCGGTGACGATGAGAGGCTGATCTGTCTGAAGGTAGTCAATGACCACCAGGATCAGTATGCCGATAAGGTAACTTCCGGCATATTTTTTGATCAGGCTCTTGGCATAAGGGCTTTTGAACAGCCCGAAAACAGAGCCTTTTTTGTTTTTTTCGTTTTCCAAAACATCCTCCGTGTCATAGATATGCGTACAATTAATAATTATATCCTTCACAAAAAATCAATTCAAGCCTTACGGAAAACCAATCGTTTGACAGACGAAAAAAAAGACAAATCCATTTAATGGATTTGCCTTTAAAAACTGATTAATCAGGCTGCTTACTTTGCCAGGTACTGCTCCAGACTCAGATCCTTGTCGGTGATCTCCTGTGCAACGGCGGGGTCACCGAGGTAACGGATGTGCCAGGGTTCATAGGTGAAGCCGTGATCCTTGGGGTAACGAAGAATAAATCCGAATTTAGGCAGAGCTGCGTGGATGACGGGCCAGAGTTCGGGATGAGCGAACATGTCGTCGTTCTCAAGGAGGAACTTCTGTTCCGGTTCATACCAGGGAACGATGTCCAGGGCGAGACCGGTGTGGTGTTCGGATGCACCGGGAGTTGCTGCGATAGCGTCGGTGTATTCCTTGCCGTAAAGCTCAGTGAAGCGGGCAACAAGTTCTCTCTGGTCCTGAACGCTTCTGTAAGCGCTGTCCAGGCCGATCTTGATGCCTTCCTTTTCAAGGAGGTAATCCCTCATTTCGCAATACTTTTCGTAAGTTTCCTTTTCAGCCTGCATAACGTTGCCGTTGGTGTCGGGAGCGTCTACAAGCTCTATGGTATCGATGAAGCTTTCGTCCATCAGGTTCTTGGAATTTACGAGGATCATGTAGTTGACTTTGCTCATTTTATATCCTTTCAGTTAAAAAAGTGACTGGATCCAGTTCTGGATTATTATTACCAAAGGTATAGTGCCTATGCTCAGAAGAGCAGCCAGGCCAAAGAGCCCGGAGGCATGTCCGGGAGTGCGCTTTTCCATAACAGCCTGGGTAACGACAACCGTTGCAACGGGGCATGCTGACGCAATGAAGACTGTCATGAATACCAGCTGCGGAATATCAAAGAAGAGGCAGATAAGGCTGAAAACCAGAGGGCAGACCAGCAGTCTTAAAGCGATGGTAAGCCAGCTGCTCTTTCTCTTCAGGGTCTTGCCCAGCTTGGTGCGGGCAATTGTCGCGCCTGCGCAGACCATGGCCAGGGGCGAAGTGCAGTCGCCGACGGTGGTCATGGGGGAAACGATCATATCGGGAATGGGTATCTGCAGCAGATATACCACCAGACCGGCGATAATGGCGAGAACTGTAGGCGAGGTGAAAATGCGGAGCAGGTCCTTGGGAGAGCTTTTTCCGCTGATGACAGTAATGCCGTAAGTCCAGGCCGTAATGTTGAAAACCATAATGCAGCCGGTCAGGTAGAAGATGGCCTCGTTTCCTAAAACGGCGCTTATGAGAGGTATGCCCATAAAACCGCAGTTGGAAAGGACTATGGAAACCCTCTCGACTCTCCAGTATTCTCCCTTTTCCCGGATAAATATGGACGATAAGGCGATGCTGATTGCCATGACAATAGCCATAAGGCCGGCAGATGTCATAAGACCTTTAAACTTGACCGCGTCGTAAACCATAAGGTAACTGACAAAGATCTTAAGTGGATTTGTCACCTTATTGACCAGTTTGGCGATAACATCGGCCCCGTTTTCTTCTATGAAGTTAAGTTTAGCCGCGGCAAAGCCTATGAGCACCATGAGAAAGAGCTTCACCATGGCATTTGCCGCAACGTAAGCAAGTTCCATATTATCTCCGAATCTTTATTTTTCCTGTGTCTCAGCGGCCGGAGCGGGGACTTCGGTTCCGTTGATCTTTGCCAGTTCTTCTGCCTCCAGCTGTCTGTACGCAACTTTTCCGACGAGAGTCTTGGGGAGCTCCTCCCGGAATTCGATATCGTAAGGCATAGAGTATTTTGCAATGTTCTGACGGCAGTATGCCATGAGCTTTTCCCTGGTGGCATCGTTGGCGGGAACTCCGGGATTAAGCTTGACGAAGGCCTTGACCTTGTGCATTTTGTAAGCGTCGGGAACACCGATCACGCAGCTCATCTGGACAAGCTCGTTGGCGTCGAGAATATTCTCCAGCTGACCGGGATATACGTTGTAGCCGGAAGTAATGATCATTCTCTTTGCGCGGCCGCGGAAGTAGAGGAAGCCCTCTTCGTCCATAAAGCCAAGGTCGCCGGTGTAGACCCAGGTAAGACCGTCGCCGTGAGCGCGGAGAGTCTGGGCAGTTTCTTCCGGATGCTTCAGGTATTCCTTCATTGCGGTAGGACCGGCGAGAAGGATCTCACCCTCTTCACCGTAAGGCAGTTCACGGTCGGTGCCGGGCTCGACAATCTTGATGTAAGTATCGGGGAAGGGAATGCCTATGCTTCCCTCCTTGAACATATGGGGCGGGGTAAGGCAGCAGGCGGTAACGGTTTCAGTTGCGCCGTAGCCTTCGCGGACCTGAATGGTGGCGTCGTGCTCATAGAGGAACTTGTCCAGCTTCTTCTTCAGCTCAACGGACAGGCTGTCGCCGCCGGAAAATACACCCTTAAGACAGGACAGATCCTTGCCGTCCATGGAGGGCAGGCGGAGAAGAGCCTCGTAGAGAGTGGGAACGCCGGCAATAAAGTTGCAGCGATTCTTGGTGATCGCCTTGCCGTAGCTCTTGGGAGTGAAGCGGGGGATCAGTATGCAGTGACCGCCCTGTGAAAGCATGGCGTGGACGCAGACGCCCAGACCGAAGCCGTGGAAGAGAGGCATAGCAGCCAGCATTCTGTCACCGGGCTTGAACATGGGATTGGTAGCGATGATCTGCTTGCCCATGGCGTTGATGCTGAAGTTGGTCAGGACTATGCCCTTGGAAGTACCTGTGGTACCGCCGGAGAAGAGAATAGCGCCGGCATCATCGTTTCCGCGCTTTGCTTCGTAGTTGTAGCTGCAGTATTTGCCAAGCTTTGCGAAGTCCTTCCACTTGATGACGGGAGCGTCATCGGGGATCTTCTGGACCTTGCGTCCTTCGGTGAGCATGTAGCCGGCTCTGATAGGCTTGGAAAGCTCATCCTTTATGCTGGCAACGATTATATTGCTGACCTTGGTGTTCTGTCTGATCCTTTCGAACTTGTGATAGAACTGGTCAAGGGTAATGGCAGTATAACTGTCGGTTTCATTAAGATAAAACTCGATCTCCTTTTCCGCGGAAAGGGGATGGATCATGCTTGCCACGCCGCCGACAAGGTTTACGGCATAAAATGCATAAATAGCCTGAGGGCAGTTGGGCAGAGCAATGGTTATGGTGTCACCGGGGCGGACGCCGATTGTACGCAGAGACTTGGCTATTATGCGTATCTCTTCGATCATCTTCTTGTAACTGGTTTCTGAGCCCATGAAGGTGAATGCCGTGTAGTTGGGATACTGCTTTGCGGCCGCTTCGACAGCTTCGAACAATGTGCCGTCAAAGTAGTCAAGTTTGAGGGGAATGGTGCCGGTGTTCTTTGCCCAAGGGCGCTTTGCTGTGATTTTACTGTCGTCTATATATGCCATTTAATATTCCACCTTTTCTTCGAGACCTTTTTCAAGGAGCCTGGGATTTTCCAGCAGGGTTTTAAGGAGCCTGACGGTTCCGGAAAAGTAATAACCGTCGGCAATTCTTTCATCTACAGTAAGACCAAGATCAAGACTGTCTCTCATTTCCACGGTACCGTCCTCCGCGGTGAAGGGTCTCTTTTTTCTTTCACCGACTACAACGAAAACGGAATTTGTACCCCAGTTCGTAAGGTGATGGTAACCTGCGTGGAGCTTTATTGAGCCCAGATTGGTCAGTACCACTGATGAATAATAGGGATCTGTTTCGATAAGGGACTGAGGGACCCATCCGTGCCTGTCAAGGAAACATACAAATTTAATGATGACCTTGCTCAGGAAACGGGGCATTTTATTGAAAAAGTCCATGCTTTCAGTACTTCCGTCGATCTTTCCGCTGCGGCAGTCCTGGACCTGACGGCGGATCTCCTCATGTATTGTATCTATATTATCGGTTCCTTTTGAATGAATGAAGGCAAGTCCCTCGGCGCCGTCATCGTCGAATTCTTTCTTGATGACAAAAGCGGCAGAGACCTCATTGCGCAGATAGGTATTGCCGTTGACAATGAAGCGGTTCATTTTCTTGCGCAGGGTCATGGTCTTGAGCATGGCGGTGACAACGACCTGGAACAGATTGTACTGATACCCGCTGTTTCCCGCGTTCTTTTCCTCGAGCCACCTGTCTATGTTGGTCAGGTCTATTTTTTCGCTGATAAAGGCCTCGTTATCGCATCTGTTAGGGTAAATAATGGGACAGATGAAATGCATGGAATCAAGGTCCCGCAAGAGAACTCCGTCTTTGCGGTTTCCCGGTTTTCTTGACATCACGAAACCCTCCTTTCAAAAATTAATACATTTTATCATATCACATTCCGCCGGAAAATTACAGTCATTTTAGTCTGGGCAGACTGTTGACAAAATTGGTATAATAAAGTGTTGATAATGTTTAAGAATCTTTCAGAAAGGAAGTAATACATATGACCAAAATCGATATCATTTCCGGTTTCCTGGGAGCCGGCAAAACAACCCTCATCAAAAAACTGCTGGAAGAGGTCTACGCAGGCGAAAAGCTGGTCCTCATCGAAAACGAATTCGGTGAGATCGGCATCGACGGCGGCTTCCTCAAGGACTCCGGCATTGAAATTACCGAGATGAACAGCGGCTGCATCTGCTGCTCCCTGGTAGGAGACTTCGGCGAAGCCCTCGTCAAGGTCCTGGAGCAGTACAATCCCGACCGCGTCATCATCGAACCCTCCGGCGTAGGCAAGCTCTCCGATGTCATCAAGGCTGTCAAGAGAGTTGGCCACGAAGGCCAGATGGAGCTGGGCAATTTCGTAACTGTCGCAGACGCAACCAAGGCCCGCGTTTACATGAAGAACTTCGGCGAATTCTACAACGACCAGATCGAAGCAGCCGGCGCAATCATTCTCAGCAGAACTCAGGGCATGGACGAAGAAAAACTCCGCAAGGCAGTTGATCTTCTCCGCGAACGCAACGAAAACGCACCAATTCTGACCACTCCCTGGGACGTCCTCACCGGTGCTCAGATCATGGAAGCAATGGAAGGCATCAGCCTTGCCGAAAAGCTTCAGGAAGAGCTGGAACATGAGCATGAACACCATCATCACCACGACGATGACGACGAATGCTGCTGCGGACATCACCACCATCACGACGACGATGATGACGATGACGATGAACACGAACATCATCACCATCATCATGATGAAGATTGCTGCGATCATGATCATGAACATGAACACCATCACCACCACGAAGACGGCGAAGAGTGCAGCTGCGGACACCATCATGAACACGGTCATCACCATGCCGACGAAGTCTTCACCAGCTGGGGCGCCGAAACCATCAACAAGTTCAGCGAAGAGCAGCTCCGAGATGCCCTCAAGGCTCTGGACTCTCTGGAATACGGCACCGTCCTCCGCGCAAAGGGCATTGTCATGAGCGACGACGGCGAATGGTTCCACTACGACTACGTTCCCG
The DNA here is from genome assembly GCA_024402995.1 of Clostridia bacterium. Classification (GTDB taxonomy): domain Bacteria; phylum Bacillota; class Clostridia; order Peptostreptococcales; family Anaerovoracaceae; genus JAKSSR01. Next base: position 13,349 of record JAKSSR010000040.1, read on the forward strand.
GCGAGATCAGCATCCGCAAGGGTGCCGCCGACTACACCGGACGTCTCTGCGTCATCGGTTCCGACCTGGACGAAGACGGCCTCAAGAAGCTGTTCAACATTTAGCGTAAAGGAATACTATGAATACTAAAGAAATCCCCGTATACATGATGACGGGCTTCCTGGATTCGGGAAAAACGACCTTCACCAGGGATCTGCTTACCTCCCCGGATTTCTGCTCCGGCGAGAGAACACTTTTTCTGCGCTGTGAAGACGGAGAAGAGGAATACGACGAAAAACAGTTTGCTCCCTTCAACGTCACCATGGTCACTTTCGAAGAGCAGGAAGAGTTCACCCTCCCCCGCCTGAAGGAACTGACAAAGAAATACAAGCCCGAGCAGGTTATCATCGAATACAACGGCATGTGGCCCTTCTCCCTCTGCGACGAGGCTTTCCCCGCCGGCTGGACCCTTTATCAGCTGGTATGCCTCATTGACGCCAAGACCTTTGAACCCTACTCAAAGAACCTGGGCCAGATGATGATGGAAAAGCTGGTCAACGCGGACGTCATTGTCTTCAACCGCTGTACTCCCGAGCTGAAGGATTACCTGAGAAGCCGCAACCTGAAAATGGTCAACCGTCAGGCAGAGATCTACCTGGAAGACGAGGACGGCGAAGGCGAGGACTATTTCCTGGGCGGCGAATGCCCCTTTGATCTTGAAGGAGTCGACTGCCTGGAGCTCAGCGAAAACGACTACGGCATCTGGTACGTAGACTGCATGGACTATCCCGAACACTACGCAGGCAAGAGCGTCAAATACAAGGGCATAGTAGTCCAGAGCAAGGACTTCCCCAAGGGGACCTGTGCCATAGGCCGCTTTGCCATGGTCTGCTGCAGCAACGACATGCAGTTCCTCGGCATGGTCACCAGAGGCCCCGGTTACGACAAGTTTGAGACCAAGCAGTGGGTCGAAGTTACTGCAAAGGTTGAGATAGCCTATCAGGAAGCCTTCCAGGAAGAAGGCCCCAACCTCTACATCGAAAATATTGTCGCCTGCGATCCTCCCGAAAACGAGGTCGTCGGCTTCTAAAAAACGAAAGGAGCCAGGATGAAGTACGAGAATATCAAAGACACAATGAACGCTCTCCGCGAGTTTCAGTTCAAGCAGGCTGCCATAAGACATGCCATGGGTGTTCTGGAATACGACGGCGAGACAGTAGCACCTAAGGATTCCGCTGACGGAAGAGCCCGCACCATGGGCTATCTTTCCGAGCTTTCCTACAAGATGACCACAGATCCGGAACTCTTTGAACTGGTCTACAGTCTTGACGGCCGCAAGGATGAACTTGATACCGAGGAAAAGCGCATGGTGGAGATCATCAAGAAGGACTGCGACCTGATGACCAAGATCCCCATGGAAGAATACGTTCAGTTCTCCGAACTTTGCAGTAAGGCCGGCAACGTCTGGAAGGAAGCCAAGAATACTTCGGACTTTGCCCTCTTTGCTCCATACCTTGAAAAAATCGTAGAATTCGACAAGAAACTCGCCGCCTACATCAATCCGGAAATGAAGCCCTACAACGCCCTTCTGGACATGTACGAAGACGGTCTTACAATGGACACTCTGGATGCTTTCTTCGGAAAACTGCGCACAGGCATCGTTCCTCTTATCGAGGCTATTTCCAAGAAGCCTCAGCTGGACGATTCCTTTACCAAGACCAACTTCCCCATTCCCGCTCAGCGCGAAATGTCCCTTGAAGTAATGAAGACCATGGGCCTTAACATGGACCGCATCATCCTGGGCGAGGTTGAGCATCCCTTCACCACAGGCTTCAACCTCTGCGATGAGCGCATTACCACTCACTTCCACGAAGACGATATGCTCAGCAATCTCTTCTCCGTCCTTCACGAAGGCGGTCATGCCATTTACGACATGGGCAGCAAGCCTGAGTACGATTACACCGTGCTTTGCGGCGGCTATGCCATGAGCATCCACGAGAGCCAGAGCAGATTCTACGAAAACATCATCGGCCGCAGCAAGGCCTTTGCTGGTCCTCTCCTTGAGATCTGCAGAAAGTACTTCCCCCTGCAGTTCGAGGGCGTAACCGCTGAAATGTTCTGGAAGGCAGCAAACAAGGCCCAGCCCAGTCTCATAAGAACCGAAGCAGACGAGCTGACCTACTCCCTCCACGTCATGGTACGCTACGAAATCGAAAAAATGCTCATCGGCGGCACCCTTCAGGTCAAGGACGTTCCCGAGACCTGGAACCGTCTCTACAAGGAATACCTTGGGGTTGACGTTCCCGATGACAGACAGGGCTGCCTGCAGGATTCCCACTGGAGCGGCGGATCGCTGGGCTATTTCCCCTCCTACGCTCTGGGCAGCGCCTACGGTGCCCAGTTCCTCTCCATTATGGAAAAGGACGTTCCCGACATGTGGGAAAAGGTCGCCGGCGGCGACCTGTCTCCCGTTACCGGCTGGCTCCACGACAAGATCCACGTCTACGGCAGCCTCTACAAACCGGGAGAGCTTATGGATCAGATCTGCGGCGGCTTCGATCCCCAGTATTACATCGATTATCTGACAAAGAAGTACACCGAGCTTTACGAGCTGTAAAACGAATCACCATAGAAAAAGCGCAGAAGCAATTCTGCGCT
>JAKSSR010000041.1 GCA_024402995.1 Clostridia bacterium
CAAGACCGAAGTGACCGTGGAAGCCCTTCATGTTCATGATAGCGTCGATACCTACGGTATGAGCGTCAGTACCGGTGGAAGCGCCGACAACGACGATCTGTCTGTTGAAGTGCTCTTCCATGTACTTGATGCATTCGAGTCTGTCCATAACGTCGGACTCGACCTTGGTAACGTGGATCTGAGTGTAGTCAACAGTGTGCTGGCACTTACCGTAAACGATCACGTAAGTGTAGCCGATGCCCAGGTCCTTATGATATACGACGTTGGGTTCTTCAAGACCCATCTTCTTGGCCAGCTGTCTTGCAGCTTCCCATGCTTCGTCTCCGTCGGGAACGGGAAGAGTGAAGCTGGTCTGGACCATGCCGTCGTTAAGAGTATCGCCGTAAGGCTTTACTTTGGTAAGATCTACGATATTGTTTGCTACGACCTTGCTCATTACTTTGCACCTCCCAGCATCTTTTCAATGAACGGGTTGAAGTACATTTCGTCTCTGGTGCAGACGCCTTCAAGACCCTTGCCGCCGTTGAGCGGGCGCTTGACTGCAGCGAACTTACCTGCTTCGATGGTCGGGAACAGACCGTCCTTTTCGACCTGAGCGAGAAGATCGTTTGCCTTTGCGAGAACTTCCTGAGCTCTCTTCTGGATCATGCCGTCCTTCTTGAATTCAACTTCATCACCGATGTGTCTGCAGTTATTGAAGACGTACTTTGCGTTTTCAATGGAGAGCATTCTGTCGTGGAGGTGAGGAGTGTGAATTGCTTCGGTAAGCATACCGAGGAGCTGGAGGCTCTGACCGGTCCATACGGAAACCAGATTGAACAGAGCATCCTGAATGTGACCGCGGAAGATGTTGCCGGTCATGAACTTTGTGGGGGGCATGTACTTCAGGGAAGCATTGGGGAAGATCTCCTTTGCCATCTGAGCCTGTGCAAGTTCGAGGAGGAAGCCGTCTTCAGTGTCGGGATCCATTTCGAATGCGTGGCCGAGACCCATCTGTTCTTCGGGGATATTTGCGAGAACTGCGAACTGTTCGTTCATCATCTGGGATGCGAGAACGGTGTGTGCAGATTCGATAGCGTCGTCGGTGGTCAGGTAGTTATCTTCGCCGGAGTTGAAGATGATTCCGCAGTAACCGATGATGACTCTGCTGAAGAACTGGTCTACGATGGTTCTCTGCATGTTGATGTCTCTGAAGAGAATGCCGTAGAGAGCATCGTTGAGCATAACGTCGAGTCTTTCGATTGCGCCCATTGCTGCAATTTCAGGCATGCACAGACCGGAGCTGTAGTTGCACAGTCTGATGTATCTGCCGATTTCTTCGCCGACTCTGTCGAGTCTTTCTCTCATGATGCGGAAGTTTTCCTGAGTTGCGTAGGTACCGCCGAAACCTTCGGTAGTTGCACCGTAGGGAACGTAGTCCAGGAGGGACTGAGCGGTGGTTCTGATAACAGCGATGATGTCTGCGCCCTGGCGAGCTGCTGCTTCTGCCTGGTTGACGTCTTCGAAGATGTTACCGGTAGCGACGATTACATACAGGTAAGGTCTTCTGCCTTCGCCGATGGTTGCCAGATATTCATTTCTCTTGGCAGTCTGCTTTCTGATGAGAGCCAGGGACTCTTCAACGTAGGGTTCGATAGCAGCGCGTGCTTCTTCTACGGATACGGGTTCCAGCTTCATGAGATCCAGTTCGCCTGCTGCTACTGCGTTGGCGATTTCCTGGGGGGTCTTGCCGGTTCTTACGATTGCGTTGCCGATCCAATATGCAACGCCTCTGGGGAGGCCGCCAGCTTCCTTAACAGCGTCTACGAGGACGTTAGGAAGGGGTCTTTCAACATCGTCGACACCATCGATGCCGAGCAGTCTGACGATAGTTCTTTCGGTAGAGACTGTGGTATGGGCATTGATGAATTCCTGCATGCTCTCAGCAATGTTTTTTGCGTGAGCTCTTGCGCTGTCGATGACTTTCTGATCCAGATTGAGTTTGCTTGTCATCCTTTTTTCTCCTTCAATAATTTATAAAAATTTAATTTTGAGCATAACCGATTTATTATAGCAAATATTTCTTTGCTTCGTCAATGATTTCATCATAAACGCCGAGTATATGGGCAATATTCAGGGCGTCTCTGGGGGATTCCGTGGAGCCCCCGACTTCTTCAAGGCGGTAATCCATATATTTCCCAAGGATCTCTATGCGCTGACGGCGATTTGCCACGGACAGTTCGCGGGAGAGCTTGCCGAAGTCCGCTCCTGAAAGTCCCCTGACCTGCAGGTTCTTCATGTTGCCGCCCACAGTTGCGTGATCAAAGTGAGTGGTGAAGAGGGTAATGTAGGGATGCTTTGCGAAATAGCTCATAAAAGCTCTGGTCAGAGCCAAACCTTCCGCCGGATTGGTGCCGCTGGCGATCTCGTCAATGATAATGACGGAACGTTCCTGAGCATGATCGAGAATCTCTTTGAGTTCTTCCATTTCAGAACCGAAGCTGGAAAGTCCCCGCTGGACGTTCTGACTGTCGCCGATGAGGACCTGCATAAAGTTGGACAGGCCTATGCGGGCATGCTTCGCCGGAACGTACATGGCGTACTGAGCAAGAAGAGCGGTCTGACCGGTCATCTTGATTGAAATGGTCTTGCCGCCCATGTTGGCGCCGGTAATAGCGGTAACGCCATCGGTGAGACGGAGACTGACAGGACAGTATTCCTTGCCCTTCTGGCGGAGAACATCCTCTACTTGAAGGTTGCGTCCCTCTTCTATCTCAATTACGTGTTCCGTTGAGATCTCGGGCCTTGTGCAGGCGTGCTCGTTGGCATAAATGACCTTGGCCAGGTCCATGTCTATGCGGCCGAGCACCAGGCAGTTGTTCGCTAAAGCGCTCTTGTACTGAGCAATATTTCGGGTGAGAGTTTCACAGACCTTGTCTTCTTCGTCTGCGATGCGGGCCTTCAGCTCTTCGCTGCGTCCCTGTATCTCATAAACCGCGTCGTTGGGAGTGAGGGTAAAGACCACGTTCATGTAGTCCTCCTCACCTCTCTTCAGTTCGGGAAGAGTTTCCGCAAGAGCCATAAGTTCCTTGTTTGCCTTGGGAACTATGAGCTCGAATTTGGGAGTCATATGGAAGCCGTGCTGCTTTTCAAGGGCAGTACGGATCTCTTTCTGCGCCCTCCTCAGCTCTTTTTCAAGCTCACGGTTTTCTTTGCGGAGTTCAGCCAGCTTTTCGCTGAAGGAATCGTAAATGTAGAAGGTATCCATGCGCTCATGCTGAGGATCCATAACGTCCAGAAGAGGCGTGGTGACCGTCAGTCGATAACGTTCCGGAACGATCTCAAGGCAGTCTTCCAGTATTTCACGGACGCGTCCGCTGCGAAGCAGGAAGGTTTTTACCTCGAAGAGTTCAACAACGCTGAGGGTGTCCTCCATACAGCGCTGGAGAGTCAGGCTCATTTCCTTGCTTTCCCAAAGGCAGCGAATAATCTCGGAGACCAGTTCCGGCTGGGCCGAGGCAAAAGCCTTCAGCCTGTCCATGTCGTCAAAGAGAGCGTTCAGTGCATCTTCCCCTCCCTGACGGAAGGGTTCAAAATTCTTGAGGGCCTTGGCACCGTAAGGGCTGTAGGTCTGGAGCTGGTTCATTACGAACTCAAAACCGGTTTCCTCTTTGCTCTTGGTGTTGGCAAGGGGATACTTGTAGGTCGAACTCATTCTTCAAGGCCTCCTGTTCTTACGTCAAATACCGGGATGGAGCCGCCCAGAGCATCGCGAACACCGGACAGCAGTTCCTCGTGGTCAAAACTGTAACCCAGAGGAGCATAGGGGTTCACGGTAACTGCCGCAACCTTGATATCCTCCATTACGACGACCTTCATACCCTTCTTTTTCAGCTGCTGCCATTTGACAGCGCCTACAAAGACTCTTGTGGGATCGGGCAGAACTATGGTAACGTTCTTAAACTTCTTGGGATTAATGGCATTCAGAATACTTTCTGTTAGAGCGCCGGGGATATATACGTATTTGGTGTGTTCATCGATGGCAGAATCCATAAGGGGACCGGCAGACAGTGCCGTCTTTGCCGCGAGGGGATGAACTCTATATTCATCGTCTATCGTAAGTACGCGATAAACTTCTTTCTTTTCGTTTTTAAGTATAGCCGCAGCCTTGGGATCATCCAGAACAGGGCTTCCGTAAAGGCTGACTATGTGCAGAGTATCTTCGACCACGACCTTAAGGCTGCGGGAAATGACCGCACCGGTGGCGAGGATAATTGCGTCGGAGGTCTCCGGAGCCGCAATGGACTTACGGTCAATGGCACCGTCGATGAAGATCATATCAACGCCGTAGGAGGCCATATCTTCGCAAAGCTTCTTGTGGTCTGTGATACTGCCGGGACCGGCGATCTGAACGTAGCCGGCTTCTGCGACCCTGCAGATCAGAACGCTGCCCATGGCAGTTCTGTAATTGGTTCTTTTAAGTATTTCCAAGCCTGTCTCGGAAAGCTCGTAAAGCATTTCAGGCACGGAAACGATAGTGTCCTCAAAGAGGTACACCTTGGGTTTGTCGGTACCGGTGACCACGTCGGTAGTTTCGCCGTCACGCCCGGTGGAAGTTACGCCGACAACGAGACCTTCGTCATAGGCTTCCTCCAGCAGATAGTTGAGGGCGGTGGTCTTACCGGCATTCTTGGCCATGCCGACTATTGATAATGTCTTGTATTTCTGTGAAAGATCGTAAACTAAACCCATATAAAGATTCCTCGCAAAGCGCGGAATGACAGATGATTGCGGTACAACTGCGAAATAAACGAGGCGGAGATATCTCCGCCTCGTCTTGATTTTTGTGAAGTTTCAGAACTACTTCTTGTTTCTCTCGTGGCGGAGCAGATGAGAGGGCTCCATGGACAGTCTCTGTCCTCTGTTGAGTCCTTCAACGCCTTCATAGACGTACTGCTTCTTGCCGGTGCAGTAATCGCAGGTGCATGCGAGCTTAGGCAGAGTTTCGGGTTCTGTATAAGTAGTGATAACACCTTCGTAGTTTCTGAGGATGTACTTTCCGGGAGACTGGGAAACGACATACTGAGGCATGACAGGAGTCTTGCCGCCGCCGCCGGGAGCGTCGATAACGAATGTCGGAACACAATATCCGGAAGTATGTCCGCGCAGACCTTCGATGATTTCGATACCTGCGGAGACAGGTGTTCTGAAGTGCTCAATGCCCAGGGAGAGGTCGCACTGATAGATGTAGTAGGGACGGACGCGCATCATAACGAGTTCATGAACGAGGTCTCTCATGATGTGCGGGCAGTCGTTAACACCGCGGAGCAGTACGCTCTGGTTGCCGAGGGGGACACCGGCGTCAGCAAGCTTTCTGCAAGCTTCCTTGGATTCCGGAGTAACTTCCTTGGGGTTGTTGAAGTGGGTGTTGAGCCAGATGGGGTGATACTTCTTGAGCATATTGACGAGCTTGTCAGTTATACGCATGGGGAGAACAACAGGTGTTCTGGAACCAAGACGAACGATTTCTACGTGAGGAATCTTTCTCAGCTCGGAAATGATGTATTCAAGAACGTCGTCTTCTACCAGGAGAGAGTCACCGCCGGAGAGAAGAACGTCTCTGACAACGGGAGTCTTTCTGATGTAGTCGAGGCACTTGTCGATGTCTTCACGGCTTCTTGCGCCATCAGTTTCACCTGCAAGTCTTCTTCTGGTGCAGTGTCTGCAGTACATGGAGCACTTGTCAGTAATCAGGAAGAGAACTCTGTCAGGATATCTGTGGGTAAGTCCGGGAGCGGGAGAGTCTTCATCTTCGTGGAGCGGGTCGAGCATGTCGGCTTCGCTTCTGTGGTTTTCAGCGATGATGGGGACTGCCTGCATTCTTACCGGGCATCTGGGATCATCGGGATCCATCAGGGATGCATAGTAAGGGGTAATGCCCATACGGAAGTTCTTGGTGACAGCTCTGATGTCAGCTTCTTCTTCCGGGGTGAGGTTGATGATCTTCTTCAGATCTTCAACGGTATCGATTCTGTTTTCGACCTGCCAATGCCAGTCATTCCACTGTTCTTCGGTTACGTCTTTCCAGATTTCGAATTCCTTATAACTCTTATGGTTATTCATTATTTACTCCTGCAATTATGCGTACATCTCTTCGAAGAGCTTTCTGATGCCTTCGTGTTCTCTGAGAACCTGGAGGGTTACGTCTGCGTGGTTCTTGGTGTAGCCGTTGCCGATGATCATGTTGACGTCCTTGCCTACGCCTTCTGCGCCCAGAGCTGCCTTGGTGAAGCTGGTAGCCATGGAGAAGAAGTAAACAGTACCGTTGTCCTTGGTGCAGAGGATTGCAGCCATTTCAGTGTTTTCGATGGAAACGCAGTTGATGACGATGTCGAAGAGTTCGCCATTGGTCAGTTCCATTGCCTTTTCATACATTCCGACTGCATCGGTAGCATCCATGTGGAAGTATTCGTCAGCGAGATCGAGCTTACGAGCTCTGTCTTCGGACTTCTGGGAGCCTGCTGCGCAGACTACGAGACCGTCGACGCCAACTCTCTTCTTTGCTTCATAGAGGCAGAGAAGGCCGGACTTTCCGCCGCCGCCGATAACGAGAACCTTCTGGTTCAGCTGGCAAAGCTTAGCTGCCTGTGCGGGAGCACCTGCAACGTCCAGTGCGGAGAGAGCAGTCTTTTCGGGCATATCATCGGGAATCTTTCCGTAGATACCGCTCTGGAAGAGGATTGCCTTACCCTTGATGTCGACCTGGTCGATAGCGGGTCTCATAGCAATGATTTCGTCAATTCTCAGCGGAGTGAGGGAAAGGGAAACGAGAGTAGCGATCTTGTCGCCGACCTTGAGGTCGCCCTTGTAGTTTTCGCCGACCTGTTCAACAGTACCGAGGAGCATTCCGCCGGAACCGGTCCAGGGGTTCTTGTGCTTACCGGCGTTAGCAACGATTTCCTTCATCTTTGCGCCGATGGCGTCCATTTCTTCCTGAGTGGTGACTTCTGCGGGCTTCTTGTTCAGAACTCTCTTAACGATTTCGGTGAAAGAAGCGGAGTCAATGTTCAGAGTCTTAACGTCAATGAGGACCTCATTGTCGTAAATCTCCATAGTGTTGTCGATCTTGTCCGCGGGCTGGGGGAGAACTCCCTTGGGGGAGATGACTCTGTGAGTGCCGTACGGATTGCCTTTCTTCTGCATAGGTTTATCCTCCTTTATTAGATAAAAATATAATAATTAGTAACGCTTCTTTGCTTTGCTTTCCTTGTCTCCTTACACGACAAAATAGACAAAGCAAAGTTTGAGGCAGGATTTAGTATATATGGTGCCGGAAGCTTTTTCAACCCCATATTCTAAAATTTCATAGATAGTGCTGTTTTCTATGCAGAAGCTATAAGCGTGAAGCCCTTGTTTCCCTTGCATTTGCTCTTTTTTGTGATAGAATGAATTGTCCACTTTACGTGGTCTATTTGTTTTACATTAAAATTTATATAACAAAAGGAGAATCAAAATGGAAAAGATTACAAGCACCATCAGACTCAGAATGTCCGCAAAGGACGCTCACTACGGCGGAGAACTCGTTGACGGAGCACACATGGTCCACCTCTTCGGCGACGTTGCTACCGAACTGCTCATCAAGCTGGACGGCGATGAAGGTCTCTTCTGCGCATATGACAACGTAGAATTCCTCGCTCCCACCTATGCAGGCGACTACATCGAAGCTTACGGCGAAATCGACAAGATCGGCAACACTTCCAGACATATGGTCTTCGAAGCAAGAAAGGTTGTCGTCTCCAGAAAGGACATCAGCGCTTCCGCAGCTGACTTCCTTGAAGAGCCCATCGTTGTCTGCAGAGCTTCCGGTACCTGCGTTACCCCCAAGGACTGCAAGAGAAAGTAGTTAATGCGACTCAATAAATACATTGCACAGGCCGGCCTCGCTTCACGAAGAGAGGCCGACCGTTTAACATCTGAAGGAAAAGTTACAGTCAACGGCGCAGTCTGCACGGAACTCGGCTACGATGTCAAAGACGATGACGTAGTGGCAGTTGACGGCAGGGTCATTACTTCCAGCGAAAAACTGGTGTATTACGCACTTAACAAGCCCGTTGGTTTTATAACAACCGTAAGCGACGAACAGGGGCGCCCCACCGTTATGGATCTTATGACGGATGTAACCGCAAGGATATATCCCGTAGGAAGGCTGGACGGCAATACCAGCGGGCTCCTCATTCTGACCAATGACGGCAAGCTGGCCTACCATATTGCCCATCCGTCCCAGAAGGTCTGGAAAAGGTATCTGGCTCTGGTCACAGGACAATTGAGCATGGCAGAACTTAACAGGCTCAAAACAGGCGTGGACATCGGTGGCTATACTACCAAACCTGCAAGAGCTGAAGTGGTAAAAACTATCGGCAGAAACACACTCCTCCAGATCGAAATAAGCGAAGGAAAGAATCACCAGGTGCGCAACATGTGCAAGGCAGTAGGGCATCCGGTTCTGGAGCTTCAGAGGACAGCCATCGGTCAGATCCAGCTGGGCCACCTTCATGAAGGAGGCTATCGCAAGCTGACACCTAAGGAAATTGAATATCTCAAAAAATGCTGAAACCGCCCGGAAAAGTCCGAGCGGTTTTATTTTTCTCTTTGGTTTACAACATATTGTGGCAAGCAACAAAGTGCCGCAGTTCTGTTTCAACAAGTTGAGGCATTTCCTCAGCGCAATGCTCAGTTGCGTAGCGACAACGAGTCCTAAAAGGACAACCACTGGGAGGATTAAGCGGAGACGGGACGTCACCCTCCAGAATAATTCGCTTGCTGCGTCTTGCAGCTATTGGATCCGCTATTGGATTAGCAGACATCAGCGACTGTGTATATGGGTGATGCATATTGTTGTATAGTTCCTCAACATCAGCAACTTCCACAAGATGCCCCAGATACATTACCCCAACACGGTGGGATATATGACGAATCATGGAAAGATCATGTGATATGAACAAGTAAGTAAGTCCCAGTTCATTTTGGAGATCTTCCATAATGTTGACAACCTGCGCCTGAATTGAAACATCCAGAGCAGATATCGGCTCATCACAAACGATAAATTTCGGCTGAAGTCCCAAAGCACGTGCAATACCAATTCTTTGCCTCTGACCGCCGGAGAACTCATGGGGATAGCGATTGGCATGATCTTTCTTTAGACCTACCATTGCTAATAATTCCTGGACTTTTTCATCGCGTTCCGTTTTATTTGCAACCACATTATGAATCATCAGCGGGTTTCCAATGATCTCTGTAACTGTCTGCCGAGGATCGAGAGATGTCATAGGATCCTGGAAAATCATCTGCATTTCTTTGTGATAAGGAAAATATTCCTTATCACCCATGGCAGTAATATCCTTACCGTCATAATATACAGTTCCCGCGGTGGCTTTATACAGCTTGAGTATTGTTCTTCCGACAGTTGTCTTACCACAGCCGGATTCACCTACTAAACCAAAAGTTTCGCCTTCAGCAATGTTGAATGAAACGTCATCAACAGCCTTAAGCATTGAATAACTCTTTTTAAGCCCTTTATCCCGGATGGGGAAGTACATTTTAAGATGCTGAACGTCAATAAGAGTTTTCTTTTCGCCCATCTTATTCTCCTCCCTTCATGTCCTTAATCTGAGGATGAAGTAGCCAACATGCAGCGCGATGATCCGCGCCAACAGTTGTAAGCTGTGCGGGTGCCTGATTACATATTCTCATAGCCTTAGGGCAACGCGCAGCAAAGGGACATCCGGCCGGAGGATCAAGTAAATCAGGCGGCGTCCCTGGAATTGGGACAAGCCGCTCCTTTGAACCAGAGCCATCACCAGGAACTGAACGCAGGAGTCCTTCAGTATAGGGGTGAGCCGGGTGATAAAACAGATCTTCAACAGAAGCCTCTTCCATAATTTTTCCACCATACATTACTACTACTCTAGTACATGAATTTGCAATGACTCCGAGATCGTGTGTAATGAGAATTGTTGCTGTATCGAACTTTTCTTTAAGCTCCGCCATCAGTTCCATAATCTGTGCCTGGATAGTTACATCCAAAGCCGTTGTCGGCTCATCAGCAATCAATAGTTTAGGATTGCAACACATAGCAACAGCAATCATGACACGTTGACGCATACCTCCGGAAAGCTCATGAGGATACTGCTTGAGGCGTTTGTCCGGCTCATTTATACCAACGGTTTCAAGCATCTCAATGGCGCGCTCTTTAGCCCGCGCCTTACTCATATTCTGATGCTTCATAAGTGGTTCCATGAGCTGATTGCCTATGGTATAAAGCGGATTCAAAGAAGTCATCGGATCCTGGAAAATCATTCCTATATCGTTTCCCAGAATCTTTCTTATTTCCTTGCGGGAAAGCTCCTGCATTTCCTTTCCGTCAAATTCTATCTTTTCGGCTTTGACCGCAGCATTGTCATCCAAAAGCCTCATAATAGACATCATGGATACACTTTTTCCGCAGCCGGATTCACCGATAATTCCCATAAACTCGCCGGCGTCAACATGAAGATCAATACCTCTGACAGCCTGTACTATACCAGCAGATGTTTTGAAATTTGTACGAAGGTTTTTAACCTCAAGTAAATGTTCTCCCATTTTAGCCTCCTACTTCTTCAACCTGGAGTCCAGGGCGTCACGCAGACCATCGCCAATAAAGTTCAAGGCGAACATGGTCAAACTGATTGCCATAGCAGGGAACAACATCTGATAGGGATAAAGGCCCATAACCTTCATACCGTCATTAGCCAAAGTACCCCAACTTGCGACGGGAACACTAATACCGATACCGATAAAGCTAAGGAAAGCTTCTTCAAATATCGCTGACGGAACAAGAAAAGTGACTGTAACGATGATAGGTCCGATAGCATTAGGAATCAGGTGATGAAGCAAAATCTGGAAATCAGTCTCCCCGGCAACCTTTGCAGCCATAGCAAAGTCCTGACCTTTGATAGACAGTATCTGTCCTCTTGTCTGCCGCGCAGTTCCGAACCAATAGGTAAGACAGATTGCAATGAGAATACTTTTCAAATTGTTGCCTAAAAATATCATAATAAGAATGATATACAGCAATGACGGAATTGCCGCGAAAATATCTACAATTCTCATCATTATCATATCTGTCTTCTTGCCGAAGTATCCTGCAATACCACCGTATAAAGCTCCAATTATCATGTTGACGATAGCGGCAACAATACCGATTGTAAGACTGATCCTTGCGCCATAGGAAATTCTGGTGAACTGGTCACGACCAAACTGGTCAGTACCAAACCAGTGTTCTGCGCTTGGCGGCTGATTGACAACATCATAATCCTGCTGTTCATAGGTATATGGACTGAAAATGGGTCCGAAAATTGCCAACAAAGTCATTAGTATAATGAATACAACACCAATAATTGCCAGTTTATCTTTTTTCAGCTTCATCCAGGCATTCTGCCAGTATGAAACACTCGGACGATTTATCTGTTCACTAAACTTCTCTTCTTCAGGAAGTGGTTCAAAGAGTTCAGCTGGAATATCCCTACTTTCCATTGTGTACATTGCTTCCGGAACAGTCGGAAACATTTCCGTTTTCTTAGCCATATTTCCTCCTCTTTAATCCTCAAAGCGCACACGCGGATCAATAAACGCATATGCAATATCAACCAGCAAAGTACAAAGCATAATAAACGCCCCATAGAAAATGGTAAGACCCATAATTACTGTATAGTCACGGTCTGTGACCGCATTTACAAAATAGCGTCCCATGCCGGGAATCATAAATAGACGTTCTATAGCAAAGCTTCCTGTCATCAGGGCGGCAACAAGCGGTCCTAAATAAGTAACGACGGGAAGAATAGCATTTCTGAGCATATGTTTAAATATAACGGAACCCTCTCCAACACCCTTAGCTCGAGCTGTTCTGACATAGTCCTGCCGCGAGACTTCTAACATTGAAGAGCGGCACAATCTCGTTATGTTTGCAATCGGAGATAAACACATACAAATTACCGGCAGAATGAGATGTCTGATTTCCCCCCAGCCGAATGTCGGAAGAAGGGAATGCTTCATACAAAACTCATACATGAGTAGCATCGCAATTACAAAGGTTGGTATCGATATGCCTATCGTCGCAAAAATCATAGATGCCATGTCGGCCCACGACCCACGTTTCAACGCTGCAACGACACCGAGAGGAATACCAAACACTAATGCTATTACGATTGCTATAATACCTATCTCACCTGATATGGGGAATCCAAGCCCGATGAGTTCGTTTACTGTATAGTTTGTTTTCTTGTACGATACACCCATATCTCCCTGCAGGAGCTTCGCCATATAATTAAGATATTGTTTCCACACCGGCTGGTCCAAGCCATATCTTGCTCTTATGGCCTCGATAATTTCCGGGTTAAGATCTTTCCTTTCACCTGCGCTGAATGGGCCACCGGGAATGGCGTGCATTAGGAAAAATGTTATCGTAATCAGGAAGAACATTGATATTATTGCAGCCACAAGCCTTTTTACAATATATCTGCTCATTTATATCTCACTTCCAATTGACCATGTATAACAGTTAAAAGATACAGGGGCCGCGGCCTTAACTGCAGCCCCTGATTATGATTAGTAAAAAAAGTTCATCAGTTTACTCTTCTACTACTTCTGGACAATATCAGCATATTCAAAGAAAACATGACCGATATAGCACTTTACAACGCCAGTAATCTCAGGCTTCACAAGGAATGTATCAGTGTAGAAGAATGTAGGAATAACGGGCATATCGCTAATAATCAACTGTTCTGCTTCACGCATGGTTTCCATACGGACCTCATTGTCAGTTTCAGGGTATGTGCTCTTCATAAGTGCATCATACTGCTTCGCAATGTCGTTTGCCCAACGAGCATCCTTAAGGGTACCATCAGCATTAACCTCTCTGTATTCTTCCCAGAGGAAAAGGTTTGTGGATGGGTCATCATAGTCACCAGTCCAGCCGTCATCGCCAATATCCCAGTCTTCTGTATCATACACATCCCAGTATACAGAGGATTCATATGTATCAATCTTAATATCGATTCCAACCTGTGCGAACATATTCTGAACAGCCTGGGCCTTAGCAGTTTCGGTATTCTTACAGATATAGGTATAAGTTGGAAGCCCTTCGCCATTGGGATAGCCAGCGTCAGCAAGAATCTGTTTTGCTTTTTCAACATCGTAGGTCACGAGAGGACCACCATCCTTTTCGTTAGCGACATCTCTCCACTGCTTCCCGTTCCAGTGAATACCAAAGGGTACAAGACCGGTTGCGGGTTCATATGCAAGACCAAGCAGATCAATAAGCGTCTCTCTGTCGAGTGCATAGGCCATTGCCTGGCGAACTTCCTTTTCAATATGTTCGGTATTGCAGGTCAGGTATCCGCAGCCAATCTTTTCTGCCGCATGATACTCTGAGGTGCTCTTAAAGGTTTCATCCGCTTCCTTGCTGAGGTTATCAGAAACGTTAATATCTCCATTCTTATAAGATGCGAGTTCGACTGCCTCATCATCAATCCAGATGAAGTTTACCTCGTCAATCTTGACATTTTCCGCATTGTAATAATACGGATTTTTTTCGGTGTAAAATCCCTGCTGATCAACAATCTTTGTTACACGGAATGGACCATTTGTAATGTAAGTCTCGGGATTTTTAGACCAATCAGGATTACCCTCCATCTTTTCTGTCTTATAAGGAATATAGGTGCAGCACAAATCGAGGAAATATGTGCAGGGATCCTGAAGAGTAATCTCAAGAGTGTAGTCATCGGTTGCATGGAATCCGACTTCCTCCCAGGTGCATTCGCCAAGATAGTATGCTTCTGCATTCTTAACATACTTCTTCAAATCGTAGGAACGTGCTGCATTTTCAGGACGCATATGGAATTCGAAGCCATTTTCCCAGTCCTTTGCATTCAGATCAGAACCATCGGACCATTTTGCATCTTCTCTAATGTGGAAAGTGTAAACAAGTCCATCGTCAGAAACAGTGTAACTGTCAGCATAGGCCAACTCCGCTACGCCGTCAGCATTAATGTGCGTAAGCCCTGTAAAGATGTTGTACATAACAATGGAGGTCTTTGCATAGTTACTGGAGATAGGATCAAGAACTTCCGGCTGAGAGCCGTTTGCGTAGTTAATGACCTTCTTTTCATTTTTTGCAGAACCGCCACCACCGCATGCTGCCAAAGAGAAAATCATTGCCAGCGCAAGTGCGATTGCTAAAACTTTCTTCATTCTTTTTTCTCCTTTTTCTAATAAAAAAACTGTCCGCAAAAATGCTGACAGCGCAGAAAAACTAAAGCGTGTTCTTTGAGAACGTGCCCGAAAAACTATTACTCGTCCATGCTTCGATGTGGATAAAATAGTTATTCATTGATGCCTCGTGTAAAACCCGATTAGCTTTAACGTATATTTATTTTAGAACAAAACACCACGGTTGTAAAGAAAAAATAAAAGGCAGCCCGAAAATTGGGCTGCCCCGTAACAGAACAAATTAACTTACGCAGTATATTCGGCAAACACTTCTCTGGAGATCTCTGCCATGAGATCCGCGCCGAAATCGCCCTCGGAATTCATGTCATATTCCTCCTGAGATGCGGTATTGCCGTTAAAGAACATGGTCAGAATGTAGTCTCCGGCTTCGGTATAAACAATGCCGGCATCATTGGCAACACGGTCCATTGTACCCGTTTTATGAGCGACTTCTGTTTCTTCTGGCAGGAATCTGGGGATCCTTGCGTTGGTCTGGCACTTCTTCAGAATATTAATGGCTTCGGCGGAAACCTCAGGATTGATCCACTCGCCCCTATAGAAGAGCTCAAGGACCTTTGCCACATCTGTGGGGGAAGTGATATCATCCATATCCATGGTGCAGAGGTAAGGCTCTGTCATTCTCAGCTTATTATAGTTATCCTTGGCGAGGGCGCCGAATTCTTTATAGCCGGTGTCTGCGGGAATCCCGTAGCAGATCGCACACAGAGGCGCACAGGGAAGGTCGACCTTGGTCTTGGTAAGCCCAAGGGGCTTGATAACATCGTTGATTATGTTTTCACGGCCTACGTAACGCCAGAGGAAGTCTGCGGCGGTGTTGTCGGAAATGATGATCATAAGCGTGGCGTAATCTTTTAAAGTGAGATCGAGACCTGCGTCAAGGAACCTTATCAAACCGCTTCCTATGGACTTATCAGACTCTCTCATCGGAACGCGGTCTTCAAGAGCGCACTTGCCTTCTGCGACCATCTTCATAAGCTGGGCCAGAACGAAAACCTTGAAAACGCTTGCAGAAGGATAGGCGTCGTTCTCATTGTAGCCATAGCTCTCGCCTGTCTTGAGGTCTTTGAAATATACGCCGAACCTTGACGTAGTCTTTGCTGCGTGCTTTTCAATTATCGATTTAATGTTTTCAATATTCATGGGTAATATCTCCTTTTGTGTATTAGCAACAGTCACTAGTATATCACTGCACTTTGATGACTATCAATGTGGTATAATATCAATAATATAGTATTTCGCAAACAATAGAACTGCAAATGAAAAACATCACAAACATAATTTCAAAACTTCTTCTGATTTCACTAATGGCTTTTTTTTCCTTTTTTTTGTTTAAAACGTGGCGAAAAAAGAAAATCTTCGGGACAAATCAGTCCAATGATCCTGATTTCGGGGAGACACGTGTTCAGAAAAAACAGCGCCTCGACAACCTTAAAAACAGATACCAGTGCATAGAAGATCTCTTCATCTGGTTTGACGCCCGCCTTATGGAGAACAGAAAAACCCATGACATCGAGGTTGAGCTCAACTCCGAATGGTGCT
>JAKSSR010000042.1 GCA_024402995.1 Clostridia bacterium
CAAAATGCTTTTTGCATTGCTGCTTTGTCAAGGCACGCTTCGCTTAAAGCCTTGACTAAGCAGCGATAAGGGTGTGGGTACACCCTTATTTATAACGGGGTCTGCCTACAAGGTGGCCCTTGCCGATAGAATATACGTCGTCGATTACCATCTGGAAGGAGGGCTCTCTGCGTTCAAACTTTGCTCTTTCGTTGACCTTTTCTTCGTGGAACTTCTTAAGATCGTCAGTGAAGGGGAGGTTGCCCATCTTGAGGATTCTGATAGCGCCGTTGTTGTCTCTGCAGGGGAGCATGAGACCGGCGTTGTAACGGCAGGGTGCGAAGGGAACGTCCAGGACGCCTGCTTCTACGCCGCGGCATGCACCGACTGCGATGTCGCCGCTGCCCAGCTCGAAGCACTTGTCGACCAGGCATCTGGTTTCCTGACGGATGATTTCCTTTTCTTCAGCCAGAGCGCTTTCGGGGAAGGTCTGGTCGATGAGCATGTTGACTGTCTGCTTGGTGCAGCGCAGTCCCTGGGCGTTTGCTTCCATAGTGGGGATGCCGACTGCTTCGTGGGGGCTCTTGACGATAACCTTGGTTGCTCTTGCCAGAGCTGCAGTGAGAGCGCCGGAGGATATGATTCCGAAGGCCTTTGCTTCGTCTGCGGGGAAGCCGCCCATCCACTGGTGGAGAACGGTGGTGACTACAACGTCATTGTAGCCGTACTTCTGCAGATATTCGTTGGTCAGTTCTTCGAGAGTGTGGATGGCTGCGATATCCTGAACAAGGTTGCCGCACTGGCCGTAGCCGACGGTGATGTTCTTGACGCCCTGTTCTGCTGCCAGCAGAGCTTCAATGATCGCTACTGCGTGGGAAATGCAGGGTGGAACCAGAGTTCCGGTGAGGGGACCGTAGGGCTCACGGTTAATGGAAACGCCCATTTCTTCGTAGAGGCCGGTAAGTCTGTCGACGTACTGCCAGTCGGTAATGGTCTTTTCCATGGGAACGTTCTTGCAATAGGGCAGGTTGTAGGAGATGCCGCCGCCTTCGTAGGAGGTGAAGCCGCCTGCGTAGGTGATTTCAGTCAGGAGTCTTGCATCGGGAGTTCCGTGGCGGACCTGCAGCGGGGTGTTGACGCTTTCAACGACCTGTCTGCACTTTGCGACGCCGTGGTTTACTGCCGGGAAGCCGTTGAGCATTGCGCGGCCGAGTCTTTCAGATTCCTTGATGCCGTTTTCTGCCTCAGCGTAGCGGTTCTGTCTGGTGTAACTGTCGATGGTGGAGGGCAGCAGATCTGCTTCGCCTTCCTTTTCCAGGTACTGCATGAGCTTGATGTGCTCTTCAAGTACGGGGACGCCTGCTCTGGGCTGGACCAGAGTCTTGCCGGCGTTCTTTGCGTTGATCAGCTTCTTTGCGAAGTCTCTGCATTCGGGCATAGCCTTGTGGTAAGCGACGGCTTCCTCAAGGTCTACGTCCTTACCGGTGGGCCACTGGGTGAGGACTTCCTGACGGAGAGCATTAAACTCTGCGTCGGAAATGCGTTTATTCTGAATATCCATCTTCTTCAAGCTCCTTTTTCATTATTCTTAATGCTGCAGCGGGGTAGTGCAGTGAAAGCAGACCCATGGCTGCGAGTATGTACTTACGGTCTGTGCGGACTGCTGCTTTAAGAGGACGCAGCGATTCCGGATGAGATGCGTCTGCAAGAGCGTAGCGTGCAATCTCTGCTGTATCTTTTGTATGAATAAGGCTTCCGCCCGTTACTACGATCTGGGTAACTCCGCGAAGGTCTTTGCCGCTCTGAACGAAGGTCTGGCCCATCATAGTGTAGGTCTCTTCGATCTTTCCGGCGTGTCTGGTGACTGCTGTCTCAACTGCCATAGATGCCAGGGCCTTGTCGAGACGTTCAAGCTCGTCGTTGCCGCCGGGAAGGGTCTCGGTATCATTCCCCAGCATGTCTACCAGCTCGGTAACTCTGGCTTCGGAAATGCCTGCCATCTTTGCGACTCTCGAAAGACCTGCGGCTTCGACTATACCGTGAATGCTGTAGCGCATTCCGATGTCGCCTTCCACGGTTCTCTTAGCGTAAGGCTCGGGAAGTCCTTTGTAGACGGTGTTGTTTGCCGTGGGCATGCCGTCTGCAATGGAGTAAACGTCTGTGGTGGCTCCGCCTACATCTACGCCTACCAGTTCGCCTATTCCGGCTTCACCGTCAACGCCTTCCGCAAGAATGGTCATTGCCTGAAGGACAGCTGCGGGAGTGGGCATTACGATGTCGTTCATAAGGCTTGCGGCCTTGGTGAGACCCTTGGCTGAAACGATACGTCCGAGGAAGACGTCGCGTATTTTGCTCTGGGTCGAGTCTATGCTGAGAGTGCCCAGCTTGGGCATTACGTTATCGCAGATGAAGGTAGTGTGGCCTGCGGCTTCCAGAATTCTCTGGCAGGAGCGGGCACAGCTGCGGTTCCCTGCAATGATAATTGGGAAGGCCGGCTCCATGGTGGCAAGCATTTCCGCGTTGTGCAGGATGTTTGCCTTGTTGCCGCCGTCGGTGCCTCCGCAGAGGAGGAAAATGTCGGGCTTCAGCTCCTTGATATCTTCGATATCGTCTTCGGTCATTTCATATGAGTAGAGACCGACCAGCTTTGCTCCTGCACCCAGGCTTGCCATACGGGCTGCTTCGGAGGTGAGTTCGGGAACGAGACCGCTTGTGACCATTCTCAGACCGCCTGCCGCTGATGAGCAAGCGTAAGTCTCGGTAAATTCCAGCTTTCCGGTCTTCTCTTCCAGAATGGCCAGAGCCTTGTTGAGACCTTCGTTTATGTCCGTGGTGACGGTTGTCCAGCTCTGGGCTGTTCCCAGGAGCTGTTCGCCTTCTACGTCGACTGCGGTGACCTTGGTGTATGTGCTGCCGAAATCAACAAGTAATACGGGCTTCATGGTTATTGCCTACTTGTCGTCTAAGAGCTCGTGGAGAGCTTCGATAGTTGTTTCAGGCGCAGTGTTGGGAGGGAAGGCTCTGTCAAAGCCCATTGCCTTGAAGCGCTTTTCGACTTCGTTGAAGTCCTGCTTGCCTACAACGATGTTTCCGCCTACCAGGAGGGGAATTCCGGTGAGGCCTGCTTCGTCGCACTTTTCTCTCATGCCTACGCAGTCAAGCTCGCCCTGACCGTAGAGAGAGGATATGACGATGGCGTCTGCATCGGTTTCGATGGCTGCTGCGATGAATTCTTCCTGGCTGACCATAACGCCCAGATTTTCTACCTGAAAGCCTGCGTCAGTAAATGCGTGATAAAGTATTTTGTTTCCGACTGCGTGTACGTCGGCGCCGATGACACCCAGTACGAGGATCTTCTTGTCGTGATGTTCTTTCATAATTGTTTTATACCTCTTTGAAAATTGTTATAATACAATTTGTTTAACTTGTTATATACCATGGCTATTATATTGCTATATCAAGCAAAGTCAAGGGAAAGAGCACGCTTTTCCGGTCACTTTCGCCTGAAAATACGGCTTTAAGTCATTTAGAACAATGATATTGATATACTAATATACAAAACGCACATGTAATACAAAAGGTTGAACATTGCTCCCAAATGCCATAGTTTTTTTTACGCATCGGCGGTCGTTTTTACTATGCGTGATCTCTAGCTGAATTCAGGTTCTTCTCTGCGGAATTTCAGGTAGAGAAATATGGTCACTATCATTGCGCTTCCGTCCACGATGGGCTGGACCCACATGCAACCGTAGAGGGGGCCGAGTCTGTCCATGAGAGCCAGAAGGGGAATATCCAGAACTCCTTTGCGTATGACGGTGATCAGCGTCGCCCGCTTTATGCGCCCGCCGGCCTGGAACAAGTTGACAACGGGATTACAGAAGGCCATGGAAGGCATGGCCAGGACCATGCGTCTCAGGAAGGCTGCGGCAAGGCCTACAGTATCTTCGTTTTTTATGAAGATGCTGCAGAGCCGGGGTGCCGCCAGCTCGTAAACCACTGTGCAGAATACGCAGAAGGCAACGCTTGCCGTACATCCCGCCGCAAAGATGTCGTGGCAGCGCTTCTTGTTTCCGGATGAGTAGTTATATGCAAGTATAGGCAGCATTCCGGCGCCTATGCCCATTGCCACGTAGAGGGGGATCTGGTCGAGCTTCTTTACTATTCCAAGTGCTGCAATTGCTTCGACACGGTATCTTGAAACAAAATTGGTCTGTGCCGCCACGGCGACTACAGCCAGGGCATTTAGTATGCAGGTTGGAGCGCCGCTGGAAAGAATGCTGCCGAAGAATTCGTTCGTCTGTCTGAGGGAACCCGGTTTGAACCCGATGACTCTGGTCTCTTTTGTCTTTGCGATATGATTTATGAAAAAGAGCATGGCGCAGGCATTGGAAATGGCTGTGGCAAGTCCTGCACCGCCGGCTCCCATTCCGAGGAACTTTGGCAGAACAAAGATGGGATCCAGCCCTATGTTGAGGACAGCACCCAGTGATATCCCGAAAGATGCCGCTCTGGCTTCGCCCTGAGATTTGACCAGGCAGGCCAGCACGTTGCTGCATACGGCAAAGGGGCCGCCTAACGTTATGACGTAGGTGGCGTATTTCATGGAAATCGCCATGTTTTCCGGGGTCGCACCGCATATTGGTAAAATTATTCGTCCGAGAATTAAAAAGCCCAGGGAGAGCAGAATAGAGCCTCCCAGGCCTGTCCAGAAAGCGATGGATGACAGCACTGCGGCCTTTTCATTTTCCTTTTTTCCGAGGGCCCTTGCCACAACTGCTGCTCCACCTGTTCCGAAAAGAGCTGAAACAGCGTTGAGCATGGTAAAAGCCGGATAGACCACCTGCAGCGCAGAGGTCTGGACCGGGTCGTTGAGTACGCCTACAAAAAAAGTGTCCGTGAGATTGTATGCCAGAATAACAAGCTGGCTGGCAATTGCAGGCAATATTTGATTAAATGCCGCCTTTACAGGCGGCATTTTTTCGAAAATCTGTATACGTTCGTATTTGTTCATTATAGGTGTTTTATTTTCCCAGTTTTCTCATTCTGTCTTCCAGATATATCATTGAACCGCCGTCGATACGGTATTCGCACTGTATAACGGTATGGTCTTCCGCGTACTTGCGTATTTTTGCTGCGCATTCAGCGCCGCAGTAGCGTTCGTAGCTTCTGGGAACCAGGAGGGTAGTGACCTGAGAAAGGTAAGCTTCTACGTCATCGGTGAACAGGGCGGGCTCGCCTATGGTTGCGTCATCGCAAAGTTCCTTTGCCGCACTGACGAGAAGCTCTCCGAAACGCATGCTCTGGCACATGATCCCCACGTGAGAACCTTTGGAAATTCGGGCTATTTTAGTAAAACTCTGAGTTGTCAGGCTGAGGACTGCCTTGACCATTTTGCTGCTTGAGGGCAGTATCTGGTACAGTTCTTCAGCGTGGCTTGCCGAGACTATGATCAGGTCAAGATCTTCGGGAAGTTGGTAGGGGTAGGAGCGTATATCGTCCAGCTGGTACGCGTAGACCGAAACGTTGCTGGTACCTCTCAGCTGCTCGCTGATCTGGTAGAGTATTTCGTTGTTGCATTCGATGACTGCCAGCTGCAGGCCGTGATCACCGGCTGCGTGTTCTCTCAGCTTCAGATTCAGGTAAATATTGCGTTCGCTTTCCGAAAAATTCAGGTCGTCAAGAGTGTTGAGCATGGCGTCTATGGCCGCCATGGCTTTGTCCTTGCGGGATAATTCGTCAGCCTGGCGGTAGCAGACAAAGGTGCCCTTGCCCTGTTTCTTTTCGGCAAGGCCCATCTGCTCCAGCTGCTCGTAGACACGCATTACCGTGCCGGGGGCAACTCCGCACTGGGCGCTCAGTTCCCTGACAGTAGGGAGCTTTGCTCCGAAAACCAGTGCGCCGCTGATGATCTCAGACTTGATTTCGTCAACGAGCTGAGTATAAATAGGAACATCAATTGAGGTGTTAATCCTATACATTAAAGTGTCTCCAGGTATTCTTTTCTGCCGATCTCATAGAGGTTGTTGCCTTCTGCGTCAATGACGACGACTACGGGAAGGTCTTCAACTTCCAGACGGCGTACTGCTTCTGCGCCCAGGTCTTCGTAGCAGACGATCTCAGCCTTCTTGATGCAGCTGGACAGGAGAGCGCCGCATCCGCCGATAGCGCCGAAATATACTGCGCCGCATTCCTTCATGGCAGCAATGACCTCGGGGCTTCTCTTGCCCTTGCCGATCATGCCGGTTTCGCCCAGCTTGATGAGGGTGGGACTGTAAGCGTCCATTCTGTAAGAAGTGGTGGGGCCTGCTGAACCGATGGCCTGACCGGGCTTGGCGGGAGTCGGTCCTACGTAGTAGATAACGGAATTCTCTACGTCGATGGGCAGGGGCTTGCCTGCTTCTGCCAGTTCGACAAGGCGTTTGTGAGCGGCGTCTCTAGCGGTATAAATGACACCGGAAATGAGACAGCTGTCGCCGGCCTTCAGTGTCTTGACGACGTCTTTGGTAAGGGGAGCGGTAATTCTCTTTTCCATCTTAGAGCACCTCCGTCATATGTCTGGTTACATGGCAGTTGATGTTGACTGCAACGGGCAGACCTGCGATGTGAGTGGGCATGGTTTCGATGTTTACTGCAAGAGCGGTGGTAAGTCCGCCGAAACCCTGAGGACCGATACCGGATGCATTGATCTTTTCAAGCAGTTCTTTTTCAAGGTTTGCGTAAAACGGATTACTGTTACGCATATCTGTAGAGCGCATAAGAGCCTTCTTTGCCAGAAGAGCTGCCTTGTCGAAGGTCCCTCCGATGCCTACGCCTACAACGATGGGCGGGCAGGGGTTGGGACCGGCTTCTTCAACGACCTTCTGAACGAAAGCCTTGACGCCTTCAAGACCGTCGGAGGGCTTGAGCATTTTGATCTGGCTCATGTTTTCGCTGCCGAAGCCTTTGGGAGCTACGGTGATCTTCAGCTTGTCGCCGGGGACGATATCGTAATAGATCATTGCGGGGGTGTTGTCCTTGGTGTTGACGCGGTCCAGGGGATCCTTAACGACGGACTTTCTCAGGAAACCGTCGCCGTAGCCCTGACGGACGCCTTCGTTGACTGCATCTTCAATGCTGCCTTCGATGTGAAGGTCCTGACCTATCTCAAGGAAAACGCAGGCCATGCCGGTATCCTGGCAAATGGGCTGCATGCCTTTTTCGGCAATGCCGTAGTTGATGATGATATTGTCCAGGATACCCTTGGCTACGTCCCACTTTTCAGCGGCTCTTGCCTCGTCGATCCTCTTTCTGATGTCTGCCGGAAGTACGCAGTTGGCCTCAATGCAGAGGCGCTTGACGCACTCGGTGATCTTGTCTGACATTATGATTCTCATAGTCTTTATATCCTCTTATTCTTAAGATTATTTGCAGTAACTCGCTCAGGCTCAGTGTCAGTTGAGCGGTCAGACTCAATAGGTTACTTAACGCTGTAAATGGGGCTGGGCTCGGTTCCGTCTCTGTAGATGATCTTTGCAACGACCTTGTCGCCGTGAGCAAGAGGAGCAGGCTTGCCGGTGAGAGCCTCAGCCTTAGCCTTCAGTTCATTGATGCCGATGAGAGGCAGACCTGCAGCCTTAATGGCCTCAGCAAGATCCTCTCTGGAGGGATTGACTGCAATACCTCCCTGAGTGACCAGAACGTCAATGTCCTTGCCCGGAGTGGAAACAGCAGCAACGTGGTCGCATACGATGGGAAGACGTGCGCGGAACATAGGAGCAATGATCATGGAGAGCTTTGCGCCGGCTGCGGTGTCGCTGTGTCCGCCGGAACCGCCCATGAGGTAGCCCGTGGAGTCAGTATGTACGTTGACGTTGAAGTCAGTATCGACTTCGGTTGCGCCGAGAATTACGATGTCAAGGTTATCGGTGACGCTGCTTCTTGCCTTTGCACTTGCGTACTGGTCAGCGGCGATCTCAATGTGCCTGGGGTCGTTCTTAATGGACTCGACAGCCTTCAGGTCGAAGCACTGAACGTCCATGAGATTCTTGAAGCAGCCCTCGTTGAGCATGTCTACCATGTAGCCGGTGATGCCGCCAAGTCCGAAGCTTCCGCAGATGCCTTCTTTCAGGATCATGTCCTTAAGGAAGGATGCCGCGGCAAGAGACGCGCCGCCTGCGCCGGTCTGGAAGGAGAAGCCGTCTTTAAGGAGGCCGCTTGCCTTAATTACCTTTGCCGCGTTCTTTGCCATGACCAGACCTACAGGGTCTCTGGTGATCTTGGTTGTGCCGGAAACGATGCCCTTCGGATCGCCGATGGCATCTACGACTACTACGTAGTCAACGCAGGTCTCGGGGATGGACCAGCCCTGAAGGGGATAGTCACAGAGGTTGTCGGTAATGACGACGACTTTCTTTGCGTGCATTGCGTCGGGCATTGCGTAGCCCAGGGATCCGCAGGCAGATTTTCCGAACTTGCCGGTGCAGTTGCCCATGGGGTCGGAAGAGGGGGCGGCAATGAAGGCCACATCAATGGGAGTCTCGCCGCTGCAGATGTCTGCCGCGCGGCCGCCGTGAGTTCTGAACTCGACGGGAGTGTCCATGATGCCTTCCGAAATGGCATGACCTATCCCTGCGGAAACATAGTCTGTCATAAGTCTGGTGACTACGTGATTTTCAATGTCAGTGAGAAGAGGTCTGTGGCAGTCGAAAAGGGAGCTGGCGTTGACGGTCAGGTCGCGGAAGCCCATGTCTGCGATCTCTTCCATGACCATATTGAGAACGAAGTCCCCGTTTCTCAGGTGATGGTGGAAAGATATTGTCTGGCCGTCCCTGAGACCGGAAAGTTCAATTGCTTCTCTTATATTTTTTACGAGTTTAGTCATTTCTTATGCCTCCCTTCCAAGACCGAGTTCAACTGCTGCGGCAATGGTCTGCTGTGCTCTTGCTACGATAGGAGCGTCGATCATCTTGCCGTGGAGAGCAATGGCGCCGCGGCCCTGTTCCTTGGCAAGCCTGATAGCGTCCATGACCTCGTAGGCATAATTGATGTCCTTTTCACTGGGGCTGAATACCTCATTGATGGCGTCAACGTGTCTGGGAGAAATAGAGGCTTTGCCTGTGAAGCCCATGGCCTTGGCTGTTTCGGCGTCGATGCGGATACCTTCGTCGTCATTGACATCGGTGAAGGGAGTGTCATAAACGTCAACGTTGGCAGCTCTTGCAGCAACGACCATTCTCTGACGTGCGTATTCGATTTCTCTGCCTTCCTTCGTCCTCTTGCAGCGCAGGTCTGCGGTAAGGTCTTCTGCACCGAGGAAGATGGCGCCGACTCTGTCGGATGCTGATGCGCTTGCATAGGCATTTTCAACGCCCATGGCGGTTTCCATGAGGAGCATGAGCTTAACTGTGTTCTTTGCGAGTCCCAGCTTTTTCTCCAGCTCGGTCATATAGGCATCTGCCTTCAGAACGTCTGCGGGGCATCCGGTCTTGGGCAGCATGATCATGTCGGGAGTGTAGGGCATTATTTCGTCCAGATCTTTTTTCCAGTAATCGGTGTCCACGGAATTGATGCGGACTATAGTGCCGAGGCTCTTGAAGTTAAGGTATTTGATGGTGTTTCTGACCAGAACTCTGGCAGAGTCCTTTTCATCGGGAGATACGGCGTCTTCCAGGTCGAATATGACCATGTCTGCTCCGAGGCAGTTGCCGTTGATGAGAAGATTGGGAGTGTTTCCCGGAATAAACAGCATTGATCTCTTCATGACTATGCCTCCATTCCCCTGCGTATGGCAGTTTCAACTCTTGCGCGGATAACGCAGTCCAGTGCACCCTGGTCCTTGATTGTCAGCTTTGCTCCGCTGACCTGATATTCGGCCATGACTTCCTCTGCGCTTTTTCTGATGCTTTCGCCGAACTGTGCCTCAACAGCCGATTCAATGTTGATCTGGTTGGCTGCGGCGGGTTCGATGGTCACGAATGCGTCACTGGACTCCATGGTTCCGGCAGACGCGTTTTTTATTATCTCAGCCATTTTTACCTCCTGAAAAAATGTGTTCTATATCAATACAAGAAAATTATATATATCAAGAATGTAAAGTCAATATCCCAAGACGATTTATTTGACTGAAATGTCAAACGCTTCTGAAACGGCTGTGTGCTATAATACGTAGTTAAGAACGAAAAATATACTGATGTGTCTGAAAAAAGGAGGAAATATGACAGAGCAGGAAAGAAAGGCAATGCAGGAGAAGCTGGATGAGTTGAATTCAAAACTCAGCTCAGGCCAGATAACAGTAAACGAAGCCGGCGTAGAGATCCTTGCAAAGGCAAAAGAAATAAAGGAACTGTATGCATATGAGATCAAAGGCGAGCGCGGAATGAAAGGTTACTCCTCATTCTGTGAGTCGGTGCAGAAGAGTACTTATCATGCCATGCATAAACTGTTTTTCCCGGAAGGTCTTGATCCCAGCGATACCATGATCAAGCTCCACGAGGAAGGACAGACTAAGGAAGAAATAATACAGGGCATCATCAGCAGAGATAAGAACGGTTCCTTCGCAGGCAGAGAGGCTTTTCTGAACGACACGTTTGATTATATACTCTGGGCGCATAAGTATGATAATGAGCATCTCGCAGCTTCCCGCTCTCTCGCTTCGGAAACCATCAAAAATGACAAGGTTGCCGAGCCTGATCTTGCAAAGTTTAAGGCAAATCTGGAGAACTGCGGCATAGCCTTTGCCGACGAGCCTGCACAGAATCGTGAAAAAGAATCGCACGAGCTTGTTACCGAAAAGGCCGTGTCGTCAATTCAGGATATCTACAGAGTTCCCCGCTGGGCCAAATGCCTTATGAAACGCCCCGGCATCACAGAAGAAGAAAAGAAGAACATAGAGACTCTCTGGAACCGTGACAGGAACGGCCAGAGGGAAGTTTTTGAAATGTTCTTCAGCGCCATCGAGCATGTGGATCCTGCCTGTCTCGACGTCAAGAATCTGGATGAATATACACGGAATATAAAGACCTATGATTACATCGGAGTGCTTGCCTTTGACAGGGAGATGGCATTGGGGGATTTCGAATCAAATGGATTTACCATGTCTGTATACAGACGGTCCGACCTTGCAGCTGTCAGCAGATGTATATCTGATATCCAGAATAAGTTCAGCAAGGGTCTGAACATAATGGAGCATCCCCGCCTCAAATACATTAAAAACCTGGATGATGTCACCTCTGAAAAAGCAGCAATGCTGCTGGCCATGTCTTCATCAGAACCGAATGACCCGAATAATCAGGCAGAGCAGAATGACAGGCGTGACGCCATATATTTTGCCAATGAGCTGCTTACCTATGCCGGCAATAAGGTGCCAGATCCCACCCGCGCAAAGGAAATAATTGCGTACAACAAGGAATATACCGGTGAAGAACGCACTGCGGTAGTCAAAGAGTGGTATGAACAGTTTAAGAAAGTCATGGAAGCTGAAGGCATAGACCTCAATGACCCCGTGGCCATGGGAAGGATCAAGGCCCAGGTCCCCGAAAAAGCTGATGCTCTGTATCTGCCTGCCTGCAAAAGTCTGGACGAGGAATCCAATATTATCGGCAAACCGATTCTTGCCGACGTATCATGGTATGCTGAAAATCTGAATTCCGCAAATGATCTGACTGTGGAACAGATGTCCAATCTGTACGAGCTTTCCAGGAGCGGCAAGCTGGCGCTCATGGGCAAGGATATGACCGAAGAGTCCATGCGTATTGTTTACAACAACAAGGCCGGAGTCCCTCAGCTTTCCAGGCCCGTTGTCGAAGTCAATGCAGGCGGTGTATATCAGGATGAGGAAGCACTTGCAAAGGAACTTTTCCCTGACGCGACTCATCCGTTCAGAGTTTATATCGAAGTATGCAATCTTCACGCAGTCACCCGCAATCAGATTTCCCTGACCGAAGACGAAAATGGCGGGCTTGATTTTGCAAGTGACGATGTTGTCCGTGTCGCTTATGACAGAACCTTGCTCAGAGACTATTATGAGCATCCCGATAAGTACAATGATCCTCAGGCTGCAAAGGACCGTGCGGCTCAGGTTTATACAGTATGCAAATACACCTACGGAAATGACGAAGCGTTCAACCAGCAGTACGAAGAGTACATGGAGGAAAACGACATCACCTTCGAATCCGATGAGCCCGTTCTCAGCGATCAGGAGAAGGCTATTGCGTCCCTCAACAATTACAGGCTGAATTCCATATCCGTTCCCATGGTCACCAAGGAAATGGTAGATTTCGTCAACTCCATTGCACCTGTCCTTGAGGAAAACGGCTGGAATATGTCACGTCTATCCGACAAGGCATCACTGCGGATGTTCACCGAGGATTCCGGAAGAATTACTGAAATTCCCGCCTACGCACCTCTTAAGTTTACCCGTGCCGGCTCCAAATATATGTATCAGGGTGTTGAAGATAAGCTGAAAGACAGCAGACTTTCCCCTGAAGAAAGGTTCTTACTCAGCAATTCCGAGGCCTTAGGCTGTTCAACAAATGTCGCAGTGATTAACAGTGCCGGTACTACTGCGGAGCGTATTCGTATTGCTCTCATTTATGAAATGGCAAAGAATGGCCATCTCCTTATTACCAGACCCGGAGAACCCACCTCCACTGCAATTCCCATTATCCCCGGCGAAGACGGAAAGGCCAAGCTTGTCAGTGACTTTGATACCCTCAGCGACGCCGAACGCAAGAGTGATTATTACATCAACGCCAACAGAATACGCAGACTTTACAAAAATCCCGAAGAAAAGGCCAGAATGGCCTGCATAAAGGAAAATAAAACAAAACTGGATCGGTCCAATTATTACTATACCCTGAGCAACATGGATAAGGTCGGCGAGGGCCTTTCCAAGCAGGCCAGGGCCAAGGGCATTAACTCTAAGGCTGAATTTATCAGACAGGCCATGGCCCTGACGCCTCAGGTAAATGTGGGGGTCAATGAGTTCCTCCAGGTCTGCAACGAAGACCTTATCAATTCCGGCGAAGAACCTCTGAAATTCAAGCCGAACAAGATCAAGGCAAAGCAGTTGGCTGCAAGAAAAGAGATCTCAAGAATTGCACGTGAGAACTTCTTTGATGCCAAGTACGAACTTACAAATGACGTCCGCTTTGCCAATGAAGCTGTAAAGCGAGGTGTAGTTACTGAAGAGGAAGCGCATAAGTTCCTCGCTTCCCGCGGAATGAGCGCTATTTTCTTCGATCGCTCCGAAAGTGCCGAGACCATGGAGGCAAACATTGAGGCTCTGCGTATCATGTCCAGGGGCAGCACAGAAGAAAAGACTGCTCTTTACAACAGACGTCTCGCAGGCTTTGCAAACTTTGATACCGCCGGATTATACGATATCAGCGACATGGAGCTTGCCGAAAGATGGCCTGAGCTTGACAATAATATGTTCCGCCTTCAGGAACTCATCAGTATCAACAAGCATATGAATGCCATGGGAGTACACGGTGATGCGACCCTGCTCAAGAACGCCATGGATGCAGAACGTTACAGCGGAGACCTGTACTTCTATCTGTCCAACAGACTTCAGGCTATTGCCAACCCGCTGTATGAAACCGTAGACATGAACCAGCTCCTGAGTCTGGATTATGATACCAGCAATACTCTTGCCGCTACCAGGGGATTTGACGGCAGCCGTGAAATGGGGCGTTTCATTACAAATATCAGTACAGCAAGACAGGGAATCGAGCTGGCCGGCGCAAACCATATCAGTTGTCAGTTCATCGACCGTTTCGGTGCTACTGACAAAAATGTTTCCTTCTATGACAAGGATGGCAATACTCTGGAAAATCTTCAGGTCAGCGATCAGCTGATGAAAGGTAATGTTGTCTTTGCTGCCCATAAGGGTGAAGATCAGGTCTATGCATTTAAGTCGGAAAAAGGCAGCTTCAAGGGTGATCTTCAGCCTTCCAATGCGTACGCAAAGAAGATCAATTCTCTGACAGAGCTCAGAAAGGAACTCAGGCTTGACGCAGAAGAAAAGGCGATGGAGCGTGACTTTGCCAAGTTCAAGAAGGAAGTTGAAGCGAATGAGCGCAGGATCGAGGCTTTAAGAGCAGAAAGAGCCGCCCGCAAAAATGAAACAGCAGAGTATGACGGTGAAGCCCTTGACGCTTTGTTTGACGGATATCCGGAGGAAAGAGCTGTTGAGAAGGTCAAGGAAAAACCCATTCCCCCTGCAATGACCGAAAGTGAGGCCATAAGAGAAAAGGCGCGGGAGATCATAAGGGAAGAGATGGAGTATCAGCAGTACAAGCTGGGTCTCATCATTGAATCCTACGGTCCCAACGGTGCCTTCAGGAACAAGGTCGATGACTACAAGGCCTTCTCCAGAGGCTGTGTAGCAGAGATCCTGGCTCTGTCCAGAGTTCTGGAGCAGTCTGAAAAGGACGGCATCAGCAAGGCCGAACTGGAGAAACTCGGAACCAAGGAATACATCGGAAGCGTCAAGGCTGCCATGCTTGAGGAGGAAGGCTGCAAGATGACCCTCGAGGCTCTTGATACCGAAAAGCTCACAGCGATCGCCGCCTTTGACAAGGAGAGCCCTGACAAGGCCGTGGCTGCGCAGGAGGTTTTCTCTTCATACAAGAACAACGTTGCCCGGATAAAGGCAGACCGTGAAGAAATGTTCAAGGCTCAGGCAAGGGATGTAATGCGCAGCGGGATCGATAAGTACAAGGAATTCAGTAATAAGCTGGATGACGTTATCGATTACGGTCAGTACAAGCTGGCTGCAGCCGGACGCAGTATCGAGGCCAATATCCCCGGTTCCAAGGAAAGCGGCAGGGCTTGCCTTGCAGAGGTATTTGCTGCAATCACCGTCAAGGATATTATTGACAATAAGAACATGACCTACAAGCAGGCAGAAGGGCTGAGCTCCCTTTCTTCTCTGAAGCAGGCAAGCAAGGACATCCTGAGAGATCCTGCTTTCAATCAGTTCTATGAAAAGCTTTCAAAGACTCCAAACATCATGGTCGAGGTCGGAAAGCAGGCTGAAGATGAAAGCTTCAGCCGCGACCTGATCGGAGGGATGCTCAATACCTATAAGGACATGCGTGCCGAAATGAACAAGCAGCGTGAACGCGAAGCAGCCAAGAGCAATCCTCACATTGAGCAGCCCAGACTTGTATAATACAAGTACGCTGTATCCGGTCCGCGTAACAGACCGAACTAATACGAAACACAAAAGAAAGCCCGGTTTTGGGCGGTGCTCTAAAGGACAGTTCTATGTAGGATACGGTGCAATCCGTTTGGGTTGCACCGTTTTCCTTTGTTTTACGCCACTTTCGTGGGGTTGTTGCGGATTTCTTCCATAGCGGCAATGATTTCTTCTTCGTC
>JAKSSR010000043.1 GCA_024402995.1 Clostridia bacterium
TATTTCCATAACAAAACAGCAATAAAAAAGACCCGCTGTTTTCAGCAGGTCTTTTTGAAAAGCCTTGTAAGACCAGGGCTTAGATACGAGTGTGATCCTTAGCCATCTTGCGTCTTGTCAGCCTAAAACTGATAAATGTCGCAATAAGAGTAAGGCAGATGACGGGGATGAAGGTGGTAACGCTGGAAGCGCCGTCTGCAGCAACAAGATCCGTGCTGCGGACGTTGCCGAATTCATCGGAATAAGTCAACTTGCCTACGACGTCACCGGCACTTACGGACACTCCGAGATCGTACAATTCAATAGTGGGCTCCACATCTTCCTGGGCAAGGATCCAGACGCTTTTTGCAGCCTTTGCGCTTACATTCTGAAGCTTGCTTCCGGAGGTCGCCAGAGTTGCGACAACGTCACCCTTGGCAACGCCGAGCTTCTTAAAGCTCCTGGCCCATCTCATAAGGCTGGCAGTGTCGGCGTGATGGCCGGCATATTCTACACCGTTCTCATCAACAGCCTTCTTACCGTGCATTGCCACACTGTAGAACTTCAGATCATCGTGGACCATGCAGCAGCTCAGATTGACGCCTGCAACGGTAGTGCTTCCGGTCTTGATTCCGATAATATCATCTTCAAATCCAGTCTCATAATGAGGATTTCCGTCAGGTCTCAGAACTCTGTTGGTATTCCGGTAGGTGAGAGGCTGATTTCTCTTGTTGGAAACAGGCATTTCACCGCTTCTGGTGCTTGTGATCTCCACAAGCTTGGGATAATTGTTCATTGCAAAGCGGCAAAGCTTGATCATGTCGCTGCAAGTGGTACGGGCATCGTCAGACAGTCCGTGAGGATCGTAGAAGACGGTGCTGGTCATACCGAGAGCCTGAGCACGTTCATTCATCATTCCGACAAAGGTATCAATGTCGCCTGCTACATATTCGGCAAGAGTAGTCGCGGCTTCGTTGCCCGAAACGATGAGGAGATAGTGCATCAGGTCATCGACTTTGCAGACCTCACCTTCTTCAAGGTGTTCGTCATCCAGCCAATAGCAGTATTTTTCGGAAATAGCATTGGCTGAGACTGTGGTGGTGCCTGAAAGTTCGTGATCAAAATCAAGGACCAGAGTTGCAGTCATGATCTTGGTCATGCTGGCCGGAGCATTGGTAACGTTCTCATTCTTGAGATACATCCAGGTATCAGTAGTCTCTTCATAAAGAGCAGCCATATTAACGTTTGTAAGTGTCGGTTTTTCCATTTCAATCATCTCCTCCGCAAAACCGGAAACAGTTCCGGCAAAGACAATAAGTACCGCAAGGAGCGGGGATAATATACGCTTGATCATAATCTACTTTTTCTTCTTGCGCTTGATCTCGCCGGCTGAAAATGCCAGTGCAACTGCAAGCAGCATAATACCGATAAAGAGTCTGATGCTGGTCTTTGCGTCAGCACTTGCAATGAGGTTTGCGCTTCTTTCATTGCCGAATTCATCGCTGAAGGTAACAGTACCGATAACATCACCCTCTTTTACCTTCCAACCGAGGTTTTCGAAGCTGTATGTGGGCTGAACGTCATCCTGGGCAAGAATATAGACATCACTCTCGACCTTGTAACTGACGTTCTTTGTCATGCTTAATTTTGTTCCGACATCGCTGATTCCTTCAGTTCCTGCGGCAACGCCCACTTTCTTGAAAGAGCGAGCCCACTTCATCAGATCGGCCGTATCAACAAAATGAAATTCACGCCATTCTCCGTCTTCATTTTTCTGATCGCGCGCATGCATGACAACACTGTAGAACTTCAGGTCATCGTGCTGCATGCAGCAGCTCAGGTTGTTGCCGGCAACGGTGATAAACCCGGTCTTGATACCTAGAATATCCTGTTCAAAGCCGGTCTTGTACTCCGCAACACCTTCGGGACGGAGGACTCTGTTCGTATTCCTTATACGGCGATAGCTGTGCATGTTTGTTCCGGGCAGCACATAGGTAGTCTTACAGACTATGTTTCTGAACTGCTCGTACTGCATGGCATACCGGCAAAGGAGGAGCATATCCTCGCAGGTGACGCGGCTGTCATCGGAAAGACCGTGAGGATCATAATAGACAGTATTCTTCATGCCTATCTCTTTGGCCTTATCATTCATCATCTGGATAAAGACATCAATATCGCCGGCAATATACTCGGCAAGAACAGTAGCGGCCTCATTACCGGAAGCGATGAGCAGATAATTCATCAGATCTTCTACGGCCACTTCTTCGCCTTCCAGAAGGTGAAAATCATCAAGCCAGTAGCAATAGTGCTCAGATATTGCCTTTGCCGATACAGTAGCTACACCGGACAGATCAGGGTCATTCTCAATGACCAGAACTGCAGTCATGACCTTTGTCATACTCGCCGGGGCGTTTTTCTGGTCGATATCCTTCATATACATCCAGGTATCGGTGGTTTCCTCGTAGAGCAGAGCAAATCTGGAATTAGTGATGACGGGCTTTGTGGTGCGGATTATCTCCTCTTCTGCAAAAGCGGGAATGGCGGCAATAAGCACCAGAATTACTGCAAGTAAAAGCGATATGGTTTTCTTCATTTTCATTTCTCCAGTGTTCAAAAAAGATAGAAATATTATAACACAAAAAAGCGCCTGCGTAAGTACGCAAGCGCTTTTAAGTGAACTTTTCAGTTAATTACTTGGTTGCAGCAAAGAGAGCTTCTGCGTTGTCCCACTCAGCAATGATCTGGGGAACTACCTTGTACAGGTCGCCAACGATGCCGTAGTCAGCAATACCGAAGATAGGAGCTTCGGGATCCTTGTTGATAGCAACGATGATCTTGGAGCCCTTCATACCAGCCTGGTGCTGAATAGCACCGGAGATACCGCAAGCGAAGTAGATTTCGGGCTTAACGGTGGTACCGGTCTGGCCAACCTGATGGCTGTGATCGATCCAGCCTGCGTCTACGCAAGCACGGGAAGAACCGACAACGCCGCCAACCTTATCTGCGAATTCCTGCATGAGCTTGAATCCTTCGGGGCCACCGAGTCCACGGCCGCCGGAGCAGATGATCTTAGCGTCAGTGAGGGAAACCATTTCCTTAGCTTCCTTGACGATCTTGACGATCTGAGTTCTGATGTCGCCGGAAGTGATAGCGGGAGTGACCTTGATGATTTCGCCGGTTGCGCCTGCAACTCTTTCTCTCTTCTGCATGACGCCGGGACGGACGGTAGCCATCTGGGGTCTGGTTCTCTGGCAAACGATGGTAGCCATGAGGTTGCCGCCGAATGCGGGACGAGTCTGCTTCAGGGTTCTGTCAGCAGGATCTTCGGTTGCGAGAGATGCGATGTCAAGGGTGGTTTCCTTTTCGCAATATGCCTTATAAGTATCGAGAGCAACGTCGAGTCTGGTGCAGTCAGCGGTCAGACCAGCGTTGAGTCTTGCAGCTACACGAGGTGCAAGGTCACGGCCGATGTGGGTTGCGCCGTAGAGAACGATTTCAGGCTTGAATTCCTTGATAGCGTCCACGATGACCTTGGTGTAACCATCGGTGGTGAAGTTGGTGAGGAGCTCGTCCTGAATGAGGTAAGCGCCGTCTGCGCCCCATTCACAGCATTCCTGAGCAACAGCTTCGAGGTTGTTGCCGACGAGCAGTGCATAGATCTTGGTGTCAGCAGAGATTTCTCTTGCAAGTCTGTGGCCTTCGCCGATCAGTTCCTTGGCAACGCCCTGGAGTTCGCCGTTTCTGGTTTCTGCATAGACCCAAACATGCTTGTAAGCAGAGAGGTCAACAGTACCTTCGCCGAGTTCGAGGGAGATAGCGCCGAAGTGGCACTTGGGGATGCACTGAGAGCAGACGTTGCAAGCGTCGCCGATGACAGCCTTCTTGTCGACTACAGAGATTGCAGCCTGGGGGCAGGCCTTAACGCAAAGACCGCAGCCTACGCATTTATCTTTATTTACTACGATTCCCATTATTATATCCTCCTACTAGATAGCATGCTTTTCCTTAAGCTTGCAGAGCAGAGCCTGAGCCTGAGCCTTTTCGTCTTCGCCGCTGATGATCATTCCGGGAGCCTTGGGAGCCGGAGTGAAGGAACGGAAAACGTGGGTCGGGGAA
This sequence comes from Clostridia bacterium, assembly GCA_024402995.1. Classification (GTDB taxonomy): domain Bacteria; phylum Bacillota; class Clostridia; order Peptostreptococcales; family Anaerovoracaceae; genus JAKSSR01. Next base: position 4,096 of record JAKSSR010000043.1, read on the forward strand.
GCTTCGAGACCTACGGTAGTGAGGTCGACTTCGACGTCCTTAGCGCTCTTAACGAAAATAGGAGCATCCTTCTTGCATGCATTGACAATGCCGTTGACTCTCATGTATCTCGGAGTGTTCAGTTCCTTGATGCAGGTGAGCATGCAGGGAGTATTGACCTTGATTTCTTCATAGCCGTCTTCGAGCTGTCTCTTAACGGTAACGGTCTTCTTGTCTTCGGAAATGCTGAATTCCTGAACATAGGTGACCTGGGGAAGATCCATCTTCTCTGCGATCTGGGGACCGACCTGAGCGGTGTCTCCGTCGATAGCCTGACGGCCGGCGAAGATCATGTCGAAGGGTCCGATGGACTTGATCAGAGCGGTGATAGCGTTGGAGGTTGCCCAAGTATCGGAACCGCCGACTGCTCTGTCGGAGAGAAGGAATGCTTCGTCAGCGCCCATTGCGAGGCACTCTACGAGCATATCGGTTGCCTGGGGAGGTCCCATGGAAACGATGGAAACGACGGTGTCGGGATACATATCCTTAACCTTGAGAGCTTCTTCGAGAGCGTTGGCATCATCGGGGTTGAGGATGCTGGGAACGCCGTCTCTGATAATTGTTTTCTTTACAGGGTCGATCTTAACTTCAGAAGTATCGGGAACCTGCTTTGCGCATACGATAATTCTCATTTATGTATATCCTCCCTCAGCATTACTTAAAGACAGAAGCGGAAATAACCATCTTCTGAACTTCGGTGGTACCTTCGTAGATTTCGGTGATCTTTGCGTCTCTCATCATTCTTTCTACGGGGTAGTCAGTGGTGTAGCCATAGCCGCCGTGGAGCTGGACAGCCTTAGTGGTTACGTACATAGCGGTTTCAGCTGCATAGTACTTTGCCATTGCTGCTGCGGGACCGTAGGGCTTGTGCTGATCCTTGAGGAATGCTGCCTTGTAAACGAGCAGTCTTGCTGCTTCGATTCTGGTCTTCATTTCAGCAACTTCGAATGCCAGAGCCTGGAACTTGTCCAGGGACTTGCCGAACTGCTTTCTGGACTTCATGTAATCAACAGTTACGTCCAGAGCGCCCTGTGCGATACCGAGAGCCTGGGAAGCGATACCGATACGGCCGCCGTCCAGAGTGCTCATAGCGATCTTGAAGCCCTTGCCAACTTCGCCGAGGAGGTTTTCCTTGGGAACTACGCAGTCTTCGAAGATGAGTTCGGTGGTGGAAGAAGCATGGATACCAAGCTTGTCTTCGGTCTTACCAATGGAGAAGCCCTTGAAGCCCTTTTCAACGATGAATGCGGAGATTCCGTGGTTGCCCTTGGACTTGTCGGTCATTGCGAATACTACGAAGGTATCAGCATAGCCGCCGTTGGTGATGAAGACCTTAGCGCCGTTGAGGAGCCAGTGATCGCCCATGTCAACAGCCTTGGTCTGCTGACCGGATGCATCGGTACCTGCGTTGGGTTCGGTAAGACCGAATGCGCCGATCTTCTTGCCGGACAGAAGGTCAGGCAGATATTTCTTTCTCTGTTCGTCGGTGCCGTATTCATAGATAGGCCAGCAGCACAGAGAAGTGTGAGCGGAAACGATAACAGCGGTAGAAGCGCAGACTCTTGCGAGTTCTTCTACGGTGATTGCATAGCAGATATGATCTGCACCAGCGCCGCCAATGGGATAGGAAACAGGATCCTTGCCTCTTTCTCTTCTCTCATAAATAGCGGGGAAGGGTACGCCCATCATGCCAAGCTGTGCCATCTTCTGGACATTTTCCATGGGGAATCTGTGTTCCTTGTCAATGTCTGCAGCAATGGGTTCAACTTCGGCAAGGGCGAACTTTCTTACGAGTTCTCTTACCTTTTCCTGCTCTTTCGTTAACTGAAAGTTCATTCTTTTGCCTCCTTTTTATTTACAGGCCGCGTCGCGCGGCTCAAAGTAACGCGAACACAAAAATTATGACTGTGTTTTTTGCAGTCCTACTCATCTTAACATTAAAAATAGGGGGTTTCAACCCCCTAAGGCTCAATATTTATTTTATTCACTGCATCTGTATTATAAATAAACAAAACTCACGGGGAGTATTTTTCTCCGAAAATTATATATCATTTAATTTATGCAGGATTGATAATAGTAAGTTCTGCGGATTCCACAGCGGCATTGATAAGGCCTTCTACATCAAGGTAGGACTCAGACTTTTCTATGCGTTCAAGTTTAGGCTTAGTGACCGGATGCTTGGGCAGGAATACGGTACAGCAGTCTTCATAAGGCTGAATGGAAGTCTCAAAGGTACCGATCTCCTGAGCGATGTCCATGATCTGAGTCTTGTCCATGGCAATGAGAGGTCTCATGACAGGAATGGTGACAGCACTGTCGGTTACAACGAGAGCTTCCGCAGTCTGAGATGCTACCTGACCGAGGCTTTCACCGGTAATGAGCATCATGCATTCTTCGCGGCGGGCAATGCGTTCGGCGATCTTAATCATGAAGCGGCGTACAAGAATGGTAGTCTCGTCTTCAGGACAGTTCTGTACGATCTGCTCCTGAATAGGCAGAAGATTAATGCTGAAAATGCGCATTCTTCCGGTATAGAGAGTAAGAATACGGGCCAAATCCTGGACCTTCTCCCATGCTCTTTCGGAAGTATAGGGGTAACTGTGGAAGTGAACAGCGTCAATGTACATTCCGCGATGGGCCATCATGAAGGCTGCAACGGGAGAGTCGATTCCTCCGGAAAGAAGGACCATGCCCTTACCGTTGGTGCCCAGAGGCAGTCCGCCGAAGGCCTGGATCTTGCGTTCATAAACGTAGGCCATATTTCTTCTTACGTTTACGAAGAGCTGGCAGTCGGGGTTGTGGACGTCAACGCTGAGGACCTTGCAGCCCTTGAGGACAATAGCGCCCATTTTGCGGGCGATCTGGGGGCTTTCGATGGGGAAAGCCTTATCGGCGCGCTTAGCCTCGATCTTAAAGGTCTTGATACCCTTCTTTTCAATGAGTTCAAGCATCATGGGAACAGCCACCTGACCGATGGCGGTCAGAGCGTCTTCTCCCGTAAGTCCTTCAATATTGATTTCCTTGGCGGGGCTGATGGTATCTACGCCGAATACGCGTCCGATCTTCTTAAGAGTATCTTCTTCGGGAACGTCTTCGGGAGTTCTTACGAAAATAAGGCCATCCACTCTTTCAACTTCAAGTCCTTGGATATCGGAAGCAGCCTTCTTGATCCTCTGGACCAGCATTCTTTCAAAATAGGGCTTATTATCTCCCTTCAGAGCGGTTTCCCCGCATCTTACGATGTAAATTTTCTTGTCCATTTTATTATCCTTTAATCAGTTCAGCATTTATTTTACTTAGAACTTTGCCGCGGCTTTTTCCTTCGTGAATGTCTTACCATGTCCGCCCGCATCTCGGACATGGCAAGTCCATTCCCTCAGTCAACGCCGCTCCATTTATAAATCATCAATTCTTAATAAAAAAGCTCCGAGGGATTGTTCTGTACACTGTCCACGGTTAAGCCGAACATTGTACGGCAGCGACGGGCAACTTGCTTGTCCGACGATGACGTACCGTGTCCGGTGCACGGCGGACAGGTACAGACAAGGCCGAGGAGCTGATATGCATATAGTCTATTTATGAAATGCTTTCCTCAGGCGGCGCTGGGATGATGTGTAGAGTTTGAGCTTTTCAACGACAGTATCCATCTGCTCTTTTGTATTGCCGGCACAGAAGGAAAAGCGTATTGCCCCTTCTATTTCTTCGGGACGAAGGTGCATGGCAGTGAGCACATGACTGCCCTTCTTCTTGGATGAGCAGGCTGAACCTGTTGAAATGTATATTTCGTCGCCTTCCAGCTGATGGAGGAGGACCTCCGCTCTGCAGCCTATAAAGCTGACGTTAAGCACTGACGGAGCACCATTCTCCGGGGAATTGACCTTTACGTCGGGGATCTCCGCAAGAATGCGTTCCCTGAGGTAAGCGCGGACTTCAAACATCTTTGCAGCATTGTTCTTCCAGTTGGCGTTGAGCAGTTTTGCTGCCGCTCCGAGGCCTGCAATGCCGGGCATATTTTCCGTCCCGGATCTGAAAGCAGCCTCCTGACCGCCGCCGAGAATAAAGGAAGGAATATGAAGCCCCCCTTTGATGTACAGAGCACCGACACCCTTGGGACCACTGACCTTGTGACCGGAAAGACTGAGAAAATCAACTCCAAGTTCTTTTACTGAGCAGCTGAGTTTTCCGTAAGCCTGAACGGCGTCTGTGTGCATAAGGCATCCGTTTCCCAAAGCGTGGACCTTGGCGGACAGTTCCTTAATGGGCATAATGGCGCCGCTTTCATTGTTGACGTACATTACGGAAACCAGGATAGTGTCCTCATTGAGAGCCGCGTCAAAGGCGTCCATATTGAAAGTGCCGTCGGTGTTGACGGGAAGATAGACCACGTCGGCTCCTTCTCTTTCCAGATCTTCGCAGACACGAAGAATGGCGGGATGTTCAACCGATGTGGTGATTATTCGCTTTCCCTGACGGTTTCTGCTCTTCCAGACACCTCTGAGCACAGTATTGTTGCTCTCTGTACCGCAGGAGGTAAAGGTTATCTCAGCCGGCTTGCTCTCAAGACTCTTTGCCACTTCTCCTCTTGCGGATTTAAGTATTTTTTCGGCGTCGAGCCCCACCCGGTAGAGAGCCGAGGGATTGCCGAAATCCTCGGTAAGGACCTGAGTGATGGCCTGAACCACTTCGGGAGCGGGTCTTGTTGTTGCACTGTTATCCAGATATATCATCTGCGCTTAATAAGAGCCCGCATTTCTGCGGGCTCCCTCCTTAGTTTCTGAGTCTTGGATTTAACGGGCGTAGTCAATGGCTCTTGTTTCTCTGATGACATTGACCTTGATCTGACCGGGATACTCCAGTTCGCTTTCGATCTTCTGGGAGATCTCTCTTGCCAGAAGCGCCATTGCGTCGTCGGAAACTTCGTCCGGACGGGCGATGATCCTGATCTCACGGCCAGCCTGAATTGCGAAGGACTTATCAACGCCGGGTGTGGTGTTGGCGATCTCTTCAAGCTTCTGCAGTCTCTTGATGTAGGTATCGAGAGTCTCTCTGCGGGCGCCGGGACGGGCTGCGGACAGAGCGTCGGCTGCGGCGACAAGAACAGCTTCTGCGCTCTTGGGTTCGTAGTCACCGTGGTGAGCTGCCATTGCGTCGATAACTGCTTCGTTTTCCTTGTACTTACGCAGTACGTCGATACCGATGTCTACGTGAGTGCCCTGGATCTCGTGATCCAGTGCTTTGCCGATATCGTGGAGCAGACCTGCGCGCTGAGCCAGCTTGACATCCATGCCCAGTTCACCGGCCATAAGACCTGCCAGATGGGCAACTTCCAGAGAGTGCTTGAGCACGTTCTGACCGTAACTGGTACGGTATCTGAGACGTCCCAGAAGCTTGACCAGTTCGGGGTGAAGGTTGTGGATACCGACTTCGAAGGTTGCGGCTTCGCCGTCGTCCTTGATGATGGTATTGACTTCCTTGGTGGCCTTTTCGACCATTTCCTCGATTCTTGCGGGGTGGATTCTTCCGTCAACGATGAGCTTTTCCAGAGCGATTCTGGCGATTTCTCTTCTGACGGGATCAAAGCCGGAAAGAATGACTGCTTCAGGAGTATCGTCAATGATGAGGTCGACGCCTGTTGCCTGTTCAATGGCTCTGATGTTGCGGCCTTCGCGGCCGATGATCCTGCCCTTCATTTCGTCTGAAGGCAGAGCGACGGAAGATACGGTGGTTTCGGCCACGTGATCTGCAGCGCAGCGCTGGATGGCGCCGGTGATGATCTCCTTGGCTCTCTTGTCGGCCTCTTCCTTGGCCTTAGCTTCGATATCCTTGATCATGACGGAAGCGTCGTGTCTTACGTCCTTCTCAATTTCATCGAGGAGCAGCTGCTTTGCCTGTTCGGCGGTGCAGCCTGAGATTCTTTCCAGCTCGGCGACCTGCTTTGCGACAACTGCTTCTGCTTCCTTCTCTTTGTCCGAAATGGACTGGAGTTTTCTTGAAATGCTCTCTTCTTTCTTTTCGATGGACTCGAGCTTTCTGTCCATCGACTCCTCTTTCTGAATAAGTCTCTTTTCCTGTTTTTTGACTTCTTCTCTGCGTTCACGGATATCTCTTTCCGCTTCAGCTTTGATCGAATGAGCCTCTTGCCTTGCGTCAGCCAGAGCCTCCTTCCTGATGCTTTCCGCACGATTCTCTGCGTCCAAGATCATGTTCTTGGCTTGTGTCTCCGCGCTGCCTATTGTCTTTTCAGCACTTGACTTACGAAGATTATAACCTAACAGTATTCCGACAAGCAGAGAAGCGACGGCGACGATTATTGCAACGAAAAGTTTCATTGCCGCGCACCTCCTTGCGTTAAACCAGCCGTTTTCAGCGGCTGAGAAAGAAAAATTGCGATTTAGTTATATATATGTAAAAAGTTTATATAACCTATCACGCTATGATATCCCATTTTTAGAGTCTGTGTCAACCTTTATGTATTTGTTTTCGCACATACTTACTTGATTTTATTTTATTACTGATGATACAATACTTTCCAATAAACTTGAAAGGAGCTCACACCATGAGCAACGTTATCGCGCTGACCTCCGGGAAAGGCGGCGCAGGGAAAACAACCTTTGCAGTCAACATTGCCGCGGCTCTTGCTGCCGGAGGAGCCAAAACGGTCCTCCTTGATATGAACGCGGGAACAAGAAACGCGGACATATATCTTGGGTTGGAAAACAAAGTTCTTTTTGACCTTGCCGACGTCCTCAGCGGAGTATGCACCATTGAGAAGGCGACCGTAAAAGATGAGCATTTCGCAAGGCTTTCCCTGATCTCCGGTCCTCAGTATAAGCTCATAAACGGCATGAGTGCCGGACATGTGAAGCTCATAGTGAAAAAACTTCGCGAAAGCTTTGATTACGTGGTCATGGACTGCCCCGGCGGTCTGGGCGAAGACTTTGTCAATGCGGTCTCTGCCGCAGAAACAGCTCTTGTCATAGTGACTCCGGATTTCGTATCCATCCGAAACAGCGAGGTGGTTGAGAGACGCCTGGCAAGCCTCGGTGTAGAAAAGCGCTTTATCGCGGTCAACATGTACTGCGCCGAAGCGGCGGAAGAAAAGAAGCTTCCGGATATAAACCAGATAAAATCATCCTTTGCCACACCCCTTGCAGGCACTATTCCCATGGACAACAATATCCACATTTCAAACAATTCCGGATGCCCGATAATGTGCGAAGGCCAAAGCCTCACGGCAAGAGCATTCCTGAATATAGCAAGACAGTTAGCAGAAAAATAAGGACGGCCGCAGCCGTCCTTTTATATTTTGTGTATTACCTTCCGCCTCCGTTAGAACGCATGAGGCGTTTTTTATTGTACATAGAGCCGTCTGCGCGGCGAAAAACAGTCGAAACACCGTCGTCCAGCTCCGTATCGAAAACTGCGATGCCGTAGGCCATAGATGCTTTTCCGTCAAAGACCGAATCGATTTTTTCCGTTTCGGCGACTTTGAGCCTGAGCTCTTCCATAAGGGAAGAACGGTCTTCGTAGTCATCTCCGCGGAGAATTATGACGAATTCATCCCCACCAATGCGATAAACGGGGCTGTGCTTGAAAATAGTACAAATAAGTGAACAGCAATTCTTTATATATCTGTCCCCCACGTCATGGCCGTAGTTGTCGTTGACATTCTTCAGACCGTTGATATCACACTCGATGAGACCGAATTTTACCTTGCCGTCGGACTTGCGTATTTCTTCGGTCAGAACACCTATCATATCGGTGTACGCCGTCATATCCTTTACGCCGGTCAGCGGATCTCTGTTCGCCATCTTTACGGCAATGGTCAGCTGCTCAAGGAGAGCATCAGACTGGTCTCTGAGGCACTCAAGGAGTACTCTCGTAACTGCGGAAACGGTGAAGGGCTTAGTCAGATAAGAGTTCATGCCCACGCACAGGCAATTATGCATTTCTTCAGTGTCATTGCCCGAAAACAGTGCAATGATGGGAATGGATTTGGCATGAGGCGTATCCAAGTGTCTGATGGCTATAGTAGCCTCGACACCGCTCATGCCCGGCATGACTGTATCAAGAAGAATGGCATCAAATACGCCCGGAGCTGAACGTTTGAACAGTTCGACAGCATCTCTTCCGTCACGGACAGCAGTAACGATGGCCCCCTCTCTTTCAAGAAGTTCAACGCACATGTCACGGCCGGACAGATTGTCCTCGGCCAAAAGGATCTTGGTCCCCGAGAGACTGAGTTTATCCGCCGGTGACGTGACCATATTGGCGTATGGTGATGAGGTGTTGCTAACATGGTCAAAGAAGGCCTGACGGCACTTCTTGAAGCATCCTAAAAGCTTTTCGGAGAAAACACCGCATTCGCCCATGAGGATCATGTCAAAGGCCTTGTCACAGGAGTAAGCATCCTTATAAACGCGCTTAGTGGTAAGGGCATCGAAGCAGTCCGCAATGGAAACGATCTGGGCAGAAATGGGGATGGCATCACCAACAAGGCCGTCGGGATAGCCGCTGCCGTCGTACTTTTCATGGTGATGGCGGCAGATATCCATGCTCATCTTCATGTATTCGGCAGACCAGTCGGAGGGAGCCTTCTGGAGTATCTCGCAGCCCCTGATGCAATGGCTCTTCATTACCTCGAATTCTTCCTTGGTAAAGCGTCCGGGCTTGAGAAGAACTGCGTCGGGGATCATGATCTTGCCAACATCATGGAGGGCGCTGGCAGAAGTCATCAGGCCGATATCCCAGTCAGTAAGCCCGTATTCGGGCAGGTCTTCCTTGACCTGATTTGCAAGAATATTGGTAAAGCCCTTTACACGGCGTATATGTTCTCCGCTGTCCGAGTCACGGGCCTCTGTAATATTACCGAGGAGTTCAATGACGTCTTCATTAATGCGGCTCAGCTGCTTGTTCTTTTCCTGAAGTTCCGCTGTACGCTCATCGATAACAAGCTCCATGTGTTCAGTCTGAGTCTTTCTCAGCTGCTTTTCGTGTTCTACAGCATCGGTATTGTCCTTCGCGCAAAGAATGATCTTGGACGCATCGGGAGACGCCTTGATTATCTGGAGTTCATAGTTTTTGGCAACGGCAGAGGAGTCATCTACGAAGGTGACTACGTAGGAATCCTTGAAACGAAGTTCATTCCGTATGTACTCGGGCGAAGTCATATGGCGGAATTTATCTACGTCTTCGTCGGCCACATCATTGATTATGCAGGCCTGGATATACTTATCGTAATTCCTTATGCTTTCATAGCGTTCACGGTATTCATCGGCGATAGTGTAATTATGTATGTAGTTATTATCCAAATCCACATAGTAAACAGATGTGAAGTTGGAAGTTACCCTGTTGAGGATGGTACGTTCCTCACCGGACTGCTGGCGACGCATGATCTCAGAAGAAACCAAAGCTGAGACGATACGAAGTATCATCAGGTCTCCATTGGCAAAACCGGCGTTGTCTACGCCGATAAAGCCGGTGATAACCCCGTCGGAATAGAGCGGCACACACATGAAGTTATCAACTTCTTCATCGCACATCTTTCTGTATATTTCAGAGTTATGAGGCAATTCAGACTCCACATCCATAATGACCAGCTCACCCTTGGTCCTGAAGCTGTCCAGCCAGAACTGACGCGCCTCGACCGGCTCGTATTCCGCTTCATCCAGCACAGGCTCCAGTCCGTCGCATACTGCCTCATAGCTCATACGGATGAGCGTGCGGTCTCTGTTGAGCTCAAAAACATATGCGCAGTCAGATTCGTGATAATCGACAAGGATCTTCATAAGGCAGTTGAGGGCAGTCTTTGCATCTTCCGTCTCGTAGAGAACCTTTATGCCGCTGCGCATGGCTTCTTCCTGCTTTGCGCTCATTTTGAAGTTTTCATCCTTTTCGGAAAAGCCCAGAGCAACTGCAGTAGCAGGCTTATCCACATCGTCGATCTTAACTGCAGTCATTTCAGTGAACAGAAATTCACCGTTGAAATTTCTTCTGAAGACCTCGGAAAAACTCTTTTCGCGGGCAAGCCGTTTCCTTATATTGGCAAGCGTCTCAAGCATGCGGGAACGGTCCTCCGGGTGGACTGAAGCCTCAACGTACTTCGCAAATAGTTCATAGGTGCTGCCCGCTTCGGCAGCCAGCTTCCCGGTTTCACCCATAATGCGGTCATTCTCTGAGAACAGCTCAAAGGTGCCGTTGAGCAGATCGACGTAATAGATAGCGGAATACTCCTGAGCAAGGAGACGCATGACCTCGTATTTTCGTTCCTCAAGATCCGCTGAGACATATTCGTTTTCACGATTGGAAATGCCGAGTATGTATCCTGATTCTCGGCTCAGATCACGGGCAAGCTTAAGAACAAAATGCTGGATGCTGCCATTATACATAGCCCTGAACTCTACATGCGCAGAATTTTCATGCTTCAGCTGTTCTGTAAGTTTTTCCCTGTTTACATCCCTGAGGAACTGGGGAAAATCTTCGGGGATGATCAGCATCCTCATGAAAGCATCAAACCTTCTGTTTGACGGAACAGACACATCAAAGGTATCCATGATCCCACGGAAATTATCCGCTATGCGATAATAGCTGATTTCATTCCGGTCAGCATCAACATAGCAGACAAGATCGTAATCATTGGTAAGAGCGGCAATCACAGACTGCGTCTCCTCATCGAGCTTGTCAGCTTCTGTGCGGAGAAGACGGAGATATTCCGAATCATCGGCGAAATGAAGACCGGCCTTTGCATAATTATCAGTCACGGCAAGGGCTGTCTTTACAAACATCATAAAGACTTCAAATGAATCACCGTTCAATACGCGCCGTTCAGCCATGCCTTTTTCCAACAGACCCTTTAACTTGAAATCGTCAAAAAGAATTCTCAGCATGTCATCGCAGTCTGCGGGAACATTGGGATCACTGACGTGTTTGACAAGGAACCTGAAAGCGAGAGCATTCTCCTTGGCTCCGCGTTTGATACTTCTTATGATTCCGTGAAGGATGCACAATAAATCATCATCGTAGAGGATGTAAGAACAACTTTTGCAGATCTGCTGCAGAGCCTGT
>JAKSSR010000044.1 GCA_024402995.1 Clostridia bacterium
TCAAGGAACAGGATACAGAACGTCTTATAGAGATCTACTCAAAACTGGAGTTTAATACTTATCTCAAGAAACTGCGTTCAGAGGCGAAAAATATTTCGTTAAGTGCCACTATCTCTGAAAATGAAGAAAGCACTGAAGCCGTAAAAGAACTTGCTGAAGTTGTTGTTTCTGCTGTTGAAGAAGATGAGATCTGGATCAATATTCTTTCCGATGATTCACATGTTTCCGAGCCGAGGCTTGAAGCTTTCGCTTATATTGACAGTCTTGGGCATCACATTGTAAGTGAGGATCCTGCCGAAGTTATTGTGAAACTTTTCAGCGGGAAAAAGCTTAAAGTATGCGGCTTCGGTCTCGGAAGGCTGTACTATCTGCTCTATAGACTTGGCGCAGATTTAAGTGAGATAACTACTGGTTTTGACTGCTCTATTGCGGAATATGTCATTGCACCTTCTGCAAAGTCAAAGGATATGAATACTCTCCTCTTTGAGCGTTATCACTATCAGCCCAAAGAAGTTCCGGCCCAGTTAAATATGTTTGCGGCTGCGGAAAATACTGATTATTCGTCACTTTCAGACAGCCTTGATCTTCTCCGGCACCTTGCCGCCGAGCAGCAGACTCTTATTTCCGAAAAACAGCTGGATTTCGTATTCAATGAAATCGAACTTCCTCTCTGTAAAGTCCTCGCTTCTATGGAATGCAGCGGAATCCACGTGGATCAGTCCAATCTCAGTGACTTTGGTAAGGCACTGAAAAAGAGTATTTCAGGACTGGAAAAGGATATCTACCGGTCAGCCGGTGAGGAATTCAACATCAACTCGCCTAAACAGCTGGGAACTGTGCTTTTTGAAAAACTGGGTCTTCCCTGCGGAAAGAAAACCAAAACCGGGTATTCGACTAATGCTGATGTTCTTGATAAACTTGCTACGGACTATCCTATAGTCGCGAAAATATTGGAGTACCGTACATGCAGTAAACTGAATTCAACTTACGTTGAAGGGCTCCTTCCTCTCATAGACGAGGAAGACAAGATCCATGCTCATTTCCAGCAGACTGTTACCGCCACAGGCCGCATAAGCTGTACGGAGCCTAATCTGCAGAATATTCCCGTTCGTTCAGAACTGGGACGTCAGCTGAGAAAAGCCTTTACAGCCGGTTCTGATGAATACATACTCGTTGGCGCAGACTATTCACAGATCGAATTGCGTGTTCTGGCTCACATGTCGGGAGATCCGACTTTGATCAAGTGTTTCAACGATGGCCTGGATATTCACAGGGAAACTGCTTCTAAAGTGTTCGGAGTGCCCCAGGATCAGGTCACAGCCGAAATGCGTTCAAACGCAAAGGCTGTAAATTTCGGTGTTATATACGGAATGAGCGGGTTCGGACTGGCAACAGAACTGACAATAAGCCGCAAGCAGGCCGAAAAATACATAAGTGATTATTTTGAACGTTTCAGTGATGTTAAGCTTTTCATGGACAGCGCTGTTGCTCAGTGTAAGGATAAGGGCTATTCAAAGACCTTGTTCGGACGCCGAAGAGATGTGCCTGAGATCAAGGCATCGGCCTATGTGGTAAGGCAGCTCGGTGAGCGTCTTGCCATGAACACCCCTATTCAGGGCACTGCGGCTGATATTATAAAACTTGCTATGATCAGTGTCTTCAACACTCTTGCAAGAGAATGCCCCAAGTCTGAACTGATACTTCAGATTCACGATGAACTGATCATTCGCGCTCATGTAAGTGAGTTGGATAAGGTCCGCGAAATACTGCGGGATTGTATGGAAAACGCTGTAAACCTTGCGGTAAGACTTTCTGTTTCAATGGAAGAAGGTCCCACCTGGTTTGATTTAAAATAGGAGTAAAAAATGGTTATCGGTATTACCGGAGGAATCGGCTCCGGAAAAAGCGCAGTAGTTGAAGCATTAAAAGAAAAGGGCCTTCCTGTTCTCAGTGCTGATGGGATCTCTCACGAAATAATGACACCCGGCTCAGCTTTAGTCGAAACTCTCGCAAAAGTTTTCGGTGAAGATATTTTAGTAGGTGAAGAAAGGGCTTTGGACCGCCGTTGTCTTGCCGATAAGGCTTTTGCCCGTCCTGAGAATACAGAGAAGCTTAACGAGATCGTTCAGAACGCCATTAGAGAAGAACTGTCAGACAGAATCTCGATTCTGCAATATAATGATCCTGATCAGCTTATAATAGCCGAGATCCCTTTGCTTTATGAGGCCGGATGGGATGATCTGTGCGATAAAGTCTGGTGTGTCACGGCTCCTGAGAAGGTAAGGATCGCCCGTATCATGAAGCGGGATAATGTCAGCCGCAGACAGGCAAAGATGCGCATGAAGCGTCAGATGGACGAAAATGAAAAAACTTCAAAGGCTGATGTCGTCATCTACAACGAAGGAAGCATAGAAGAATTAAAGGAAAAAGTGGATAAGGCTCTAGAGCACATGAGATAGCGAAAGGCTGATTTATGTACGACTGTGTAATAAAAAACGCAAAGATCGTTGACGGAAGCGGTATGCCTTATTATCGCGGGGATGTGGCCCTCAAAGACGGCAAAATAGAGAAGATCGCACCTTTTATCAGTGGTGAAGCTCTAAATACCATTGATGCCGCAGGTTTGACCCTGACTCCCGGTTTTGTTGACTCTCACAGTCACGATGACTTTATCATGGAAACCGTTCCTTCTCTTTATCATAAGCTGGAGCAGGGTGTTACCACTGAGATCACCGGAATGTGCGGTCATTCCATGGCACCTCTTTCCAAGGAATTTGAGGTAGAAGGCGGTCGTGTTTATGATACTCTCTGTGCAAAAGGTGTTGTTAAGACACAGACGACCCGCAGTGATTTTTCCACTTATCTGAGAGAACTTCCCGATGCCTACGGTCCTAATGTTGCTTTCCATATTGGACACGGCACAGTTCGCTGCGCCGTAATGGGATTTGACAGCGGAAAGGCCAGCCCTGAACAGCTTGAAAAAATGAAAGCCTATGTCCGTGATGCCATGGAAGCCGGAGCTCTTGGAATTTCCTTCGGTCTCATTTATAATCCGGGAGTTTTCGGTGATACAGAAGAATGTATTGAACTGTGCAAGGTCGTTGCCGAGTATGGCGGCGACATGACCATTCACATGAGAAATGAAGGCAGAAGGCTGATACAGGGTGTTGAGGAAGCCATAAAGATCGCTAGAGAAAGCGGTGTAAGATGTGTTATTTCTCATCACAAGTGCAGCGGCGGTCCCGATAACTGGCATCAGTGCCGGAAGACCATAGAAATGATCGAACAGGCAAACAGAGACGGCTGCACCATATTTGTGGATCAGTACCCTTACATTGCCTCATCAACCGGTCTGAACAGCGAAATTCCCAAGGAGTATCTCACTCTCCCGAAGGATAAACTTTACGCTATGATCAGCAGTCCCGAAGGGCTTAAGGAAATCGCTGACGCCATGAGAGCCGGCAGAAAAGATGAGGAATGCTACACGCGCCTTATGATAGGAGGCTCTCTCAAATATCCTCAGTACAGCGGAAAAATGGTGGCTGAAGCTGCTTCAATGCACGGAAAAGGCAGAGCAGAGACCATTCTTGAGGTCCTTATGGCAGACGATCTTGCTTCTACAGAAATCAGCTTTGGTATGTGTGAAGAAGATGTAGAGTATATAATGTCCTATCCCCGTACCATGGTCGGTACCGACGGCCTTTGGTATCCCGGTTCACTTGGTGCTCATCCCAGAGCATTTGCCAGCTTCCCCAGAGTTCTCGGATACTATGTTCGTCAGCGCGGAGTCATGAGTTTTGAAGAGGCTATTCGCCGCATGACTTCAATGCCTGCTGCAGTTTACGGTCTTAAGAACAAGGGGCTTATCCGTGAAGGCTATGACGCCGACCTTTGCCTTGTTGATCCCGATGTCATTGTTGATGATGCGGATTTTGTCAACTGGAACAAGCGCTGCCCCGGTCTTAAGCACGTATTCGTCGCAGGTCAGCCTGTTGTTACCGACAGCGTTCACGACGGAAGACTTCTTGGAAGAAAACTTTATCGTAATTGGTAATACTAAAAGTGGTCAGAAGATCAATGCTTCTGACCACTTCTTTTTTATTTATGGCGGAGGACCGTACCGGATTTTGAACCGGTGACTTTGCCGTTTTCCGCTGCCAGGATTCCATTGACGTACACCTTAAGTATGCCGGCGCAGGGCTGCTGGGGATTGGCGTAATCGGGATCATCTTTGAGTTTTTCAAGATCGAAGAGGACCAGATCTGCCCACATTCCGCTTTTGATCACTCCACGGTCAGTAAGGCCCATTCTTCCTGCAGGAAGAGCTGTTATCTTGTGAATTGCAGTTTCAATGGAGAAGAGTTTTCTGTCTCTGCAGTAATGTGAAAGCATTCTGACCATAGTTCCGAAATTTCTCGGATGAGGTTTTCCCGGGCAGTCGAGGGGAAGGCTCTCCCCGTCGGATCCGGTCATGGTAAAAGGCTGTGACATAATGTATTCGATGTCTTCTTCGCACATGCCGAAGTTGACTTCTCCCACATGGCCGTGTTCTTCGGCGACTATGTCAAAGCATGTATCGGCGCAGTCCTTGCCGCCGAGGGCTTCTGCAATTTCTGTAATTGATTTGCCTACCATCCACTGGTTTTTCTCTGTCTGAACGTAGGCAACGTAAATGTCACCCCAACGTCCTACGTGGCTTGCATTAGACTGGTCGCGAAGTTTTGCCCGGGTCTCTGGATCCTCGAGGCGCTTCAGCATTGCGTCAAAACCACCTTCAAAGGCCCAGCGGGGGATGTTGGAATCAAGGCCTGTAGCGGAAGCACTGTAGGGGTACTGGTCGCATGCAACGTCTAGGCCACGTCTTCTTGCCTTTTCTATGAGAGCAATGGTCGTCCTGCAGCTTTCCTGCCAGTTATCCTTGCTTGTAACTTTGTGGTGAGATATTTCAAGTCTTGCTCCGGATCTTTCGGCGATCTCTATGGCTTCTTTGACCGACTCCACTACTTTGACGTTTTCATTGCGCATGTGAGTAGTATAGAGACCGCCGAAGGGGGTGACGGCAGAGGCTACATCAGAAAGTTCGTCAGTATCGGCATAGCATCCGGGAGGATAGATCAGGCCGCTGCTTATGCCGAAAGCACCGTCTTCCATTGCCTTTGCTGTGATCTTCTTCATTTCTTCGATCTGTTCGGCGCTTGCCTTATCTGAGCTGTAGCCCATGACTGCATCTCTGACTGTTCCGTGTCCCACAAGCATTGCGAAATTTGTGGCAGGGCCTACTTTTTCAAGCTCGGTGAAGAAATCTGCAACAGTTGCGAATTTATTATCAGGATCAACTGTGAATTTGCCTGTGGGGGCAATGGAGTCACCGCAGTTTCCTGTGAGCTCGGTGGTCACACCCTGAAGCAGTCTGCTTTCATTTGAAGGATTATTCAGTATGCTCGCATCGCTGTGGGAGTGTATATCAATAAAACCGGGCGCCAGATATTTGTCTTCTGCGTCAATGATAGCCGCTGCTTCTTCGTTGATTCGGCCGATGGATGCGATTTTGCCATCTTTGACGGCCAGGTCTGCTCTGTACCAGGGACTTCCCGTTCCGTCGATTATTCGGGCGTTTTTTATAATTAAGTCAAACATTTTGATGCTCCTTTCATTTGTATATAGTATTTTAACAAGAATGAAGACATTGGCAAGAGGAATATTGTGCACTTTATGGTGAAATCCTTATTTTATTTCGCAAATTATTGTGTTTTCACCATTCAGATGATACAATATTTTGATAAATATTGTTTATTTCATAATTTGAAAGGATAACATAATGGCAGCGCAGAAGGGTAGCAGCACTTCCGTTAAAAAAGCAAAAAAGACAATGAGCAAGGAAGAAAAGGAGAAGCTGGAGATCAAAGAACAGCTTACCCGTGATCAGCTCAAGAAAAAAAGAGAGATCCATGATGAGATCATTGCAATAATTCTCATCGCCATAGGCATTTTCCTCATAGTCAGTCTTCAGACCGGGGCCACAGGCGCTCTGGGAGTATTCGTTCAGAATCTTCTGTTCGGACTGTTCGGAAGAGTCGCCTACGCACTTCCGTATTTCCTTATTGTGTACAGCATACTTATTTTTGCAAAGAAATCAGCCTTTGTCACAGTAAGGTCCTGGGCAAGTATTATCTTGCTTTTTCTCCTTGCGTCTGCGTTCAACGGCTCCTTCTTCCCCCAGCTTGTTAAGGGGCAGGATACCTTCAAGTCCATTTATAAAGCCGGCAGCCAGAGCGGCGGCGTTGTTGGTATGTACATTTCCAAGTGGCTTGTCGGCCTAATCGGCAAGGCCGGTCTTTATATCGTTTGCGTGACCGGTATCATTATCACTTTGCTGTTCATCATCAATACACCGCTCTCAGTTCTCTTTGATAATCTGAAGCTGAAGACTGAAGCGGCGTCCAAAGCATTGGAGCAGAGACGTCTGGAGCTTGAGGCTGAAAACCAGAAAAGAGAAGCAGAAGCAAAGCTTAAGGCTGATATGGCCGCAAGAGAGGCTGCAAAAGCCGCAAAGGCTTCAAAGCAGAAGAAAGAAGAAAGCATAGAAGTTCCTGTTTCTCCATCAAAGCCTGAACATCCTGTAAATTCCGAGCCGGTTGTAACACCGATTCTCAATACTGAAGCTCTGGGCAAGTTTGAGCATGACATTGTTGAAGAACCTGCTGAAGAGCCTGAACCTGAATTTGAAGCTGTACAGGAGCCCGAACCTGTCAAGGAGCCTGAGGTCAATCCATTTACTCCTGAATCGATCGGGCTGACCCGTGCGCAGGAAATGGAGATGGCTGTTGAAGCATTCCCCGACGGCGAATACAGCAAGAAGCAGAAGCAGATCCTGGGCTATGTGAAGGCTGATGAGACATATGGCATGCTGGGCCGCGATTCTTCCCGCCGCGGCCTTACGGGCAGTGAAACGGAAAATGATATGTCCGCACCTGTAAAAGTCCCTGAAATGGCTGAAATCAAGCCTTCTGCACCGTCTCACGTTTCTGCTCCGTCCCATGTTGACGACAGAACTGTTGACGCGCCCTCAACTCCCGCTGAGGTGGCCGCACACTTCGGTCATACTGAGGCTGCCACCGCATCTGCAGAGCCCGTCAAGCCTGAATACAAGTTCCCGCCCATTAGTCTTCTGAGGAAGCCTGCTGCAAGTAAGGACAGCAACGGGCAGAGCCTTCACGATACAGCAGCTCTCCTTGAGGCTACACTCAAGAGCTTTGGCGTCAATGCCACTGTTGTCAATGCAATTAAGGGACCTGCTGTTACTCGCTTTGAAGTCAAGCCTGCTGCCGGTGTTAAGGTTTCCAGCATTACCAAGCTTCAGGACGATATCGCTCTTAATCTGAGAGCAAAGAGCCTTCGTATTGAGGCGCCTATTCCCGGAAAGGCTGCCGTTGGTGTTGAAGTTTCCAACGATGTGATCAATACAGTTTTCCTCAGAGAAGTTCTTGAATCTCAGGAATTCACCAAGGCCAAGTCTAAGATCTCAGTTGGTCTGGGCCGTACTATTGCCGGTGACTGCCAGGTCGCTGACCTTAAGAAGATGCCCCATCTTCTTATTGCAGGTTCCACCGGTTCCGGTAAGTCGGTCTGCATCAACAGCATTGTCATGAGTATTCTCTATAAGGCAAAGCCCGAAGAAGTTAAGCTCATAATGGTTGACCCAAAGGTCGTAGAACTCAGCAATTACAACGGAATTCCCCATTTGCTCATTCCCGTCGTGACCGATCCTGCAAAGGCTTCCGCCGCTTTGGGCTGGGCCGTTTCCGAAATGAACGACCGTTACAACAAGTTTGCCGAAACAGGTACAAGAGATCTTGAATCCTACAACGATTACGTTATCGGCGAGGACGAAGAAGACAAGGTCCTGCCCCAGATCGTCATTATAATCGACGAGTTGGCCGACCTTATTATGGCCGCGCAGAACTCTGTTGAAGACAGCATCTGCAGACTTGCCCAGAAGGCAAGAGCCGCTGGCATGCACCTTATCGTCGCTACTCAGAGACCTTCCGTTGACGTTATTACCGGCGTCATCAAGGCCAATATTCCCTCAAGAATCGCTTTCGCCGTTTCCTCACAGATCGACTCCAGAACTATTCTGGACAGCGTCGGCGCTGAAAAGCTTCTGGGTAAGGGCGATATGCTCTATTATCCTGCCGGAATCCCCAAGCCCGTACGCGTTCAGGGCTGCTTCGTTTCTGACGAAGAAGTCAATAACGTTATCGACTTTGTAAAGAAGAACAGCGAAACTCAGGTATATTCTCAGGACGTTATCACTGCTCTGGATAATGCCGGAACAGGTTCTGCGGCAAAGAATGAAGATGACGGTACCGACGAACTGCTTACCGATGCCATCGAGTGTGTCGTAAGAGCCGGAAAGGCTTCAGTCTCAATGCTTCAGAGACGTTTCCGCATCGGCTACAACCGCGCTGCACGTCTTGTGGATCTTATGGAAGAAAGGGGCATTGTAGCTCCCGCTGAAGGCATGGGACCACGCAGAGTTCTTATGACTGTCGCTCAGTTTGAGCAGCTTGCATCAGAAGTCCAGGAAGCAAAGGACTTTATGGAAGAACATCCTGAATTTAAGGAAGAAGTTTAGTGCATTATTATCCTTCGGGTTTGTCTGAACCTGTTCGCCCGCATCTCGGACACAGTATGCTGCTGTCGTACAGCAGTTCAGTCCAAACCCTCGGATACTTTGATATTTTCTGCTTGTAACCGCGGGTGGCACTAAAAGAGGCTCGGCCAAGGGCATTGTTTGGATGCATTCTACGGACAGTACCATCAGGAACTGTGAATAAAGCAGTAGAAGGGACAATGCAACGCCGGCTGAGGAATGGGTTTAGTGACAGGACCCGCGGAAAACAGATTAATCAATACTTTATGTAATAATGGAGTCAGTATTTTGAAAGTTTTTATCAGAACACTTGGATGTGAAAAGAATACGGTAGATTCGGAATATGCCGCAGGTCTGCTGGCAAAGAGCGGAGACGTTTTAACCGATGATCCGGAGGAAGCAGACGCTCTTATCGTAAATACCTGCGGATTTATCGAGGACGCGAAGAAAGAGTCAATCGATGCCATTTTTGAGCTTGCAGGAGTCAAAAATGGGGCTCAGAAGCTCTATGTAACAGGCTGTCTGGCTCAGCGCTACGGCAAGGAACTGGCCGACGAGATGCCCGAAGTGGACGGTTTCCTCGGTGTAAATGACTACATGAAGCTTCCGGAAATTCTCCATAAGGACGATGACAGCAGGACTGTTCTTCAGAGTTCCGAGGGAAAGACCTTTGAGGAATTCGGTCAGCGTCTCAGAAGCGAAACCCCGTGGACTGCTCCAATAAAAATCGCAGAGGGCTGCAATAATATATGCACTTATTGCGCAATTCCTTTCATGCGCGGAAAGTATCGCAGCAGAAAGCCCGAGGATATTGTCAAGGAAGCTGAAAGTCTTGCTGCTCAGGGGTGCAAGGAACTGGTAGTCATCGCTCAGGACGTTACTGCATACGGCTGCGATTTTGGAAAGGGCGAGCTTCTTCCCGATCTTCTCCGCAGACTCTGCGCCATTGACGGAATCGAGTGGATCCGTCTCATGTATTGCTACGAAGATGAGATCACTCAGGGACTTATCGACGTTATCAACGAGCAGCCTAAGATCTGCAAATACCTCGACATTCCCATTCAGCACTGCAGCAACAAGGTGCTGAAGGCTATGAACCGCAAGTCTACTTCAGAATCTATAAGGTCTACAGTAGATAATTTACGTAAACAAATCCCCGGGATCGTTATCCGCACTACGCTTATCAGCGGTTTTCCCGGAGAAACAAAAGAGGATGCTCAGGAGCTTCTGGACTTTGTTAAGGAAACTGGATTTGAGCGTCTTGGTGTCTTTGCTTATTCCAAGGAAGAGGGGACTGCTGCCGCAAGAATGAAGAACCAGGTCCGCCGTGACGTGAAAGAACGCCGCAGAGACCGTATTATGGCTGCTCAGCGTGAGATTTCCCTCATGCACAATCAGGCTCTGGTCGGCAGGATCTTCCGCGTCCTTGTTGAAGAGGACTGCCAGGACGGCACTTTTATCGGAAGAACCATAATGGATGCTCCTGAAATCGATAACGGTGTTATTTTCACATCTGAAAAAACTCTCAAGCCCGGTATTTTTGTAAACGTTAAGATCAACGACGCTTTTGACTACGATCTTTCCGGAGTATGCGTCGAGGAGGAATAGAACATGAATCTGCCCAATAAGCTGACTCTTCTCAGAATTATACTTGTTCCTGTTTTTGTTGCTCTTTATCTTCTGGGGCTTTATATTCCCGCTTTGCTGGTTTTTGTCATTGCGTCGGTCACAGATACTTTGGATGGGCGCATCGCGCGCAAGTATAATTTGATAACGAATTTCGGAAAGATCATGGATCCTCTTGCAGACAAGGTCCTTGTATACGCTGCATTCTGTCTTTTTGTTCAGAACGGAATTATGCCGGGCTGGATGCTTATAGTTATACTGTTCAGAGAATTTGCCGTTGCCGGCATCAGGACCGTTGCCGCTTCCGAAGGCATCGTCATTGCTGCCGGAAAGAGCGGCAAGGCCAAGACAGTACTTCAGATGATCGCAGTTCCTCTTCTTATAATTGCCAGCCTGAGTCCCTTTATCACCATTGCCGGTCAAGTATTTCTTTGGGCATCACTCGTTATGACTGTCTATAGCGGGGCGGAGTATATTATCAAGAACAAGAGTGTTTTTCTCGGATAAATCACAGTACAAATATTTGTGCATCCAGTGTGTTTTAATAGTACCGTAAAGATGCCTGAAACATAATATGACGCAGCTTATACTGTGGAACTTTATTGACAACAATGGCATTATATGGTAATTTTAAGCCAAGGGTAATAAAAGAATATTTGTTCGCATATTTCGCTTGACCTTTTGAAATCAATGGGTTATGATATAGGCGAACAAGCGTTCGTATATTCGTCGGCTGCTGCAGAAGATTAACAGGAGGATTCAGATGGCTGCAAAAATCGATAAGCAGAACATTGATGCAAACGACAAGCAGGCGGCTCTTAATGCTGCATTGCTCCAGATAGATAAAAAATTCGGTAAGGGTTCTGTCATGCTCCTCGGAGATGACAATGCCCATCTCAACGTAGAAGCTCTTTCAACAGGTTCTGTCAGCCTTGACATTGCCTGCGGAGTAGGCGGTCTTCCCAAGGGAAGGATCATTGAGATTTTCGGACCTGAATCTTCAGGTAAGACCACGCTTGCTCTTCACGTTATCGCCGAAGCTCAGAAAGAGGGCGGTAAGGCTGCTTTCATTGACGCTGAGCATGCTCTTGATCCCGTTTACGCAAAGGCTCTCGGCGTAGATATTGACGAGCTTCTTGTCGCTCAGCCTGATACCGGTGAAGATGCTCTCGGCATCTGCGAAATGCTGGTTCGTTCCGGCGCTATTTCCTGCATCGTAATCGACTCAGTTGCAGCTTTGGTTCCCAAGGCTGAATTTGAAGGTGACATCGGCGAAAGCTTCATGGGGACCCACGCCCGCCTCATGTCTCAGGGGCTCCGCAAGCTGGCAGGTATTGCTCAGAAGACCAATACCATGATCATTTTTATCAACCAGCTCCGTGAGAAGATCGGCGTCATGTTCGGCAACCCCGAAACTACCACCGGTGGCCGTGCTCTCAAGTTCTATTCTTCCGTCAGACTTGACGTCCGCAAGGTAGATACTATCAAGCAGGGCGATAATGTTCTCGGCAACCGCACCAAGGTAAAGATCGTTAAAAACAAGGTCGCTCCTCCCTTCAAAATCACCGAATTCGACATTATGTACGGCGAAGGCATTTCCCGTGCCGGCGACATTCTTGACTGTGCCGTAGACGCAAATCTCATTGAAAAGTCCGGAGCATGGTACAGTTACAACGGTCAGCGTATAGGTCAGGGCCGTGAAAACGCCAAGGAATACCTGAAGACCCATCCTTCCGATATGGACGCCCTGGAAGCTGCTATCAAGGAAAAGTACATTCCTAAGAGAGATGATACCCTTGTTGATGATTCCGACGATATCCGCGTAGATGAAGACGGCGTCATTATCGAAGATTAGTCATATGCATCTCGGTCCCTCTGCTTTCTGCAGTGGGACTTTTTTATTGCCTGTTTGTATGGTAAAATAAACCACGTATGCTTAACTGAAATAACAATATGAGGTTTGAAAATGCCTGATCAGAAAGAATTATTCAGAAAAATCCCAAAAGTCGACGAATTAATGGACTCATTTGCAGAACGTTTTTCAGATGTTCCCTCCGCTGTGCTTAAGGAGTCTGTCCACCAGGTCCTTGATTCACTTCGGACAGGGATCAAATCCGGAGAAGTAACTGAAATTCCTGACTTTGACACTATAGTTGAACTTACCGCAAAGAAGGTCGGAAAGAATACACTTCCGACTCTTCGTCCTGTCATAAACGGAAGCGGCATCGTTATCCACACTAATTTAGGGCGTTCATGCCTCTCTGAGAATGCCGTAAAGGCTGTTGTCGGCGTAGCTGGAGCATACAGCACTCTTGAATACGACGTGGAAAAGGGAGCAAGAGGTTCCCGACACGTGCACATAGAAGACTTGATCTGCAGTGTTACAGGAGCTGAAGCGGCAATGGTCGTCAACAACAATGCCGGCGCCGTTCTCCTCATCCTTTCAGAATTGGGCAAAGGCGGAGAAGTCATTACTTCCCGCGGGGAACTTGTTGAGATCGGAGGATCCTTCAGGATCCCTGAGATCATGGAGGCCTGCGGCTGCACTTTGAGAGAAGTCGGAGCTACCAACAAGACTCACGTTTCCGATTATGAAAATGCTATTACAGAAAGAACTAAGGCTCTTCTTAAGGTCCACACCAGCAACTACCGCATTGTCGGATTTTCCGAGGAAGTAAGTCTTTCCGATATGATGAAGCTGGGAGAAAAATACAAGCTCCCTGTTGTTCAGGATCTGGGAAGCGGGTGCCTGGTTGATCTTAAGCAATTCGGTATTCAGGACGAACCCTGCGTTCAGGAAAGCGTCAAGGCCGGCGTTGATATTATCTCCATCAGCGGTGACAAGCTTCTTGGCGGAGCACAGGCCGGCATTATTCTTGGAAAGAAGAGCTATATCGACAGGCTGAAGAAACACCCTCTTGCAAGAGCTCTGCGCGTTGACAAGATGACCTTGGCCGCTCTTCGTGAAACTCTTTACGTCTATCAGGATGAAAATCGCGCTAAGCTGGAAATTCCAACTCTTGCAATGATCGGCGAAAAGCCTGATAACCTTAGATGTAAGGCTGAAAATATTGCCGAAAAATTCAACGATGCAGGCTTTAAGGCTTCTGTTACGAAACTTGAAGACCAGGTAGGCGGGGGATCTGTACCCAATCAAATGCTTGACGGCTACGGTGTCGTAATTGATTCCGGAAAATTCAGCGTAGATCAGCTTGAAGAAAAACTGCGCCTTCGTCAGCTTCCCATTATCGGACGTATTAACAAAGACCGCTATATTCTCAGCGTCCGCACACTTCTCAAAAACGATGAAAACCTGATCATTCAGGCTCTTAAGGAAATATTCTGATGAAACACGTAATTATCGGTACCGCGGGTCACGTTGACCACGGCAAGACCACTCTTATCAAGGCTCTTACAGGCATTGATACTGACAGACTGCAGGAAGAAAAGAAGAGGGGCATTACCATTGAACTTGGCTTCGCCCATCTGGATTTTGATGATGGGCTGCAGGCCGGCATAGTCGATGTTCCCGGACACGAAAAATTTATAAAAAACATGCTTGCCGGAGCCGGCGGCATTGATCTCGCCATGCTTCTCGTTGCCGCAGACGAAGGTTTTATGCCTCAAACCGTGGAGCATCTCGGCATACTCCAGCTTCTCGGCATAAAAAACGGCATTATCGTTATTACCAAGACTGACATGGTAGACGAAGACTGGCTGGAAATGATAAAGGAAGATGTAAATTCTCACGTTAAGGGCACTTTCCTTGAAGGAAAGCCTGTCTTCTGCGTTTCCGCCTATACCGGACAGGGCATAAAGGAACTTAAAGACAGCCTTCACGATCTTGTCCTTCAGACGGGCGAGAAAAACATGCGCACTCCTTACCGCCTCCCCATTGACCGCGTATTCTCTGTTGAAGGCTTCGGTACAGTCGTGACCGGCACTCTTATTGAAGGCGCCGTAAACATCGGCGACAGCGCCGTGATCCTTCCCGACGGTCTTGAATGCCGTGTGCGCAATATTCAGGTCCACAGCAAAGATACTCCGACCGCTTACGCCGGTCAGAGAGTTGCCATCAATCTTGCAGGCATAAAAAAGAGCGACATAGCACGCGGAAACTGTGTAGCTGCTCCCGGATCAACTCCCACCAGCCGTATGCTTGACGTTCATCTCCAGAATCTGCCCAATTCCGACAGGACAATAGTCAATAATTCGCAGGTCCACCTCTATCACGGTTCTTCCGAGTGTCTTGCCAAGGTTGTGCTTCTTGACCGGGATCGTCTCGAGCCCGGTGAAAACTGCTATGCCCAGCTCCGGCTTACCGAAGAGATTGCCACAAGAAAAGGGGACCGTTTCGTAGTTCGCTTCCTTTCGCCCCTTGAAACCATAGGCGGCGGAGTTGTGGTTGATCCCAAGCCTTATAAGCACAAGAGAAATGATGCTTCCGTCCTTGAACTTCTGGCCATTAAAGAAAACGGTTCTGAAGATCAGAAGCTGGTTCAGATCGTTGATGAATACGGTCTCGGCATGGTGTCCTCCGAAACTCTTGCCAAGCAGCAGAACGTATCCTCCGAGGATATGAAAATTTCCCTTGCCGAATTGGTAAACGAAGGTAAAGTCCTTGAAATTCTGCCTGACACATATATTTCAGC
>JAKSSR010000045.1 GCA_024402995.1 Clostridia bacterium
ATGTTTTTTCGTTCATATGTGTCACCCCTTTTCTTAAACACACTACTGACTTATTTATACTGCTTTTGCACGTAAATGGCAAGGGTGGGAGGGTTTTAGTGCCATGCTGTTTCAGTCAGCAGATTTTGTTTAGCCATTTCATGAAGACAGTAGTATAATACGAATAGTTTACGTATAGCCTGATCTGAGTTGATAATATGAATACATCGAAAAAAATAATAATCTGTCTTGCTCTTGTATGCGTTGTTTGCGTTGTCTTTCTGGTTTCCTGCAGATCGGTGGGCGGTTACGTGAAAACTGTCCGGGCAAACTGGGGAATCGAACTTCCCGAATACGGCGCAAAAGAGGAATTTGCTTATTCCACGTCTAGCCCTCACGGCGACGGAGTCCGTTATCACATAATTGATTATCCGGCCGGGAGTGAATCGGCAAAAGCTCAGGATTCTCTTTTCCAACTGGAAAAGCTGTTTTACAATGCTCCCTGCCCTGCGGAAAGCCAGATCCAAAGCACGGAGCTGCTTTTGGATTCCATTGACGTAGAAGGGTCCGCCGTCGATTGGACAAGGTGCAGACTTATTTATCTCAGGCAGGAGGATAATTCAGAACTGTATATGTATTATCAGTCTGATACCGGAACAGTCTACATATTGGAATCATTTATTTAGCCGGTATCATTTCCCTGCGGATGTGATATAATAAATTGTTTTAGGAGGATAAAAAATGGAAGATAGACAATATAAAGTTTTAAGCATCGGCGCACATCCCGATGATGCAGATACAAGCGCAGGCGGTCTCCTTGCCAAGCTCCACGCAAAGGGCTGGGACGTCAGACTGGTTTCCGTTACCAACGGCTGCGTAGGCCACTACGATCCCGAAAAGTATACCGAAGAAAAGCTTGCCGCCACTCGACGCGTGGAGGCTGCAAACAGCGGAAAGGTCTTGGGCGGAAGATACGATGTTTTCAATAATCCCGACGGCCGCCTTATGGCTGGTCTTAAGGAAAGAGAGGAACTGATCCGCTACATCCGCGAGTATTCCCCGGACCTTATCATCACCAATCGTCTCAACGACTATCATCCGGATCACCGCAACACCGCTCAGCTGGTGGAAGACGCTTCATACCTGCTGACAGTTCCCTGCCTCTATCCGGACTGCAAGGCCATGGAGCACATGCCCGTCATCATTTACTGGCATGACAGCTTCAAGCGTCCTTATGAATTCGCACCCGATATTGTTGTCCCCATCGGAGAATATTTCGATACTATCGTCAAGTGCGCCTGCTGCCATGAGAGCCAGTATTTCGACTGGATGCTCTGGCCCGACAACATGGACGTAGTCACCTGGCCCAAGGAAAAGAAGATCGAAAGGCTTACTCAGCGCTTTGACCGTCGCCTCACACGCCAGCGTGCAGAGTACGACGAAGTAGTCCGCGCAAAATTCGGCAAGGACGCTGACAAAGTTGGTCTCATTGAAGTTTACGAGATTTCCGAGTACGGCGAAGAACCCTCTGCCGAGTTAATGGAACTCCTTGAAAAATAGAAAGGCATTAGTATGAGCGAAGAAAAGCATGTTATTTCCACGGACGCCGGCGATTTCGTGGTTCTTTCCGATGTAGTCCCCGATATGATCCAGGAGATCAGATATTTCTCAACCTACAATTTTGTCGGTGACAGGATCGAAGGCTATGAGCAGCCTGTCGCTCTCATGACCAAGAAGGCGGCTGCAGTTGTTGCAAAGTGCGCCGCCATCTTTAAGGAAATGGGTTATATCATTAAGGTATATGATACCTACCGTCCTTTCAGAGCTGTTGCTCACTTCTGCCGCTGGGGCGAAGATCTTGCCGATCAGCGCATGAAGTACGCTTTCTATCCCGATGTGGACAAGGCCAAGGTCTTTGAGGAAGGCTTCCTTGATCCCTGGTCCGGCCACAGCAGAGGATCCACCATCGATCTTACTCTTGTGGATATGAAGACAGGCCTTGAACTGGATATGGGCGGCACCTTCGACTTCTTCGGAGGAAAGTCCTACGCCCTCTATGAAGGCATTACCGATGAGCAGAAGGCAAACCGCATGATCCTGCGTAAGGTCATGCTGGACAACGGCTTCCGTCCCGCAAAGACCGAATGGTGGCACTTCCGTCTCATAGACGAACCCTATACTGATACTTATTTCGACTTCCCCAACAGTGAGGCTTCCGTTAAGAAATGAAATTAAACAGACATGAGATCCTGGACATTCTGTCCTGCTTTGCTCTGGACTCTCCCGTAGAGGCTGTTGACAGTTACGGCAGGGGACATATAAACGACACCTGTGTTGTTGTTACTCTTACAGGCAACCGTTATATTCTCCAGCGCATCAGCACTACAGTATTCCATAACGTCCCGGGCCTGATGGACAACGTCCGGAACGTAACTGAATACCTGAAAGTCCACGGTAAAAGCGGAATGAAGGTCCTGAGCCTGGTTCCCACCGCTGACGGTGCCTTCTATGTTCATCTTGATAGCGGTTACTGGCGCGTTTACGAGTTTGTGGAGAATTCCCTCTGCCTTCAGGAGGCTGCCAACGACGAGGATTTCTGCGAAAGTGCCCGAGGCTTCGGCGCCTTCATGAACGATCTGGCCGGCTTCCCTGTTGAAAAGCTTTGCGAGACCATACCCAATTTCCACAACACTCCGGACAGATACAGAATATTCAGAAAAATACTCCAAAACGACCCTATGAACAGAGCAAAGGATGTAGAGCCCGAAATTGAGTTCTTCCTTGCTCACGAGGCTGAAATGGGCCTTCTGGAGGGTGAAAGGCAGCAGGGGATACTTCCCGTTCGCGTCACTCACAATGATACAAAACTTAACAATCTGCTTCTGGACAAAGAAACACGCAAGTCTCTTTGCGTCCTTGACCTGGATACAGTAATGCCGGGACTTTCACTTTACGATTACGGTGACGCCATCCGCTTCGGCGCAGCCACAGCGGCAGAAGACGAAAGGTCTCTGGAAAAGGTGACCATGAGCCTGACACGCTTTGAGGCTTTTACCCGCGGCTGGCTTGAAAAATGCACAAGTCTTACGGAGGAGGAAATCAGACTTCTGCCCTTAGGCGCAAAGACCATGACAGTAGAATGCGGTCTGCGCTTCCTTACCGACTACATTGACGGCGACCGCTACTTCGGCTGCCGGCGCGAGGGTCAGAACCTTGACCGCGCAAGGACCCACATAAAACTGGCTCTGGATATGGAGAAGAAGTGGGATGAAATGCACGGCATAGTAGAAAGATTAAAGAAATAGAGCATTAAGACAGAGGATGATTCTCTGTCTTATTTTTCTTAAAAAGTTTTAAGAAATTTGTAATTTTTATCCCACTTTTTCCGTAATATTGGACGTGTAGACTCTTAACTTGAGAGGAGAATAAATGGCAGACAATAAAGACATCAGAATTCTTGTCGTCGATGACGACAAGGAAATCGCGGCGGCAATAGGAATATACCTGCGCAACGAGGGCTTCACTGTTCTTACAGCCTATGACGGAATTGAGGCTCTTGAAATATGCGCAAGGGAAGAGCTGCATCTCATACTCATGGACATTATGATGCCCAGAATGGACGGTATCCAGGCGACCATGAAGATACGCGAGGAGAAGAATATTCCCATCATAATTCTTTCCGCCAAATCTGAAGACTACGACAAGATCATAGGTCTCAACATAGGGGCCGACGACTATATCACCAAGCCTTTCAATCCTCTTGAACTTATTGCAAGGGTCAAATCTCAGATCAGGCGCTACACCAATCTGGGAAGCATCGCGTCAAAGAATACAGAAGGGGTTTTCAAGACCGGAGGTCTGGTCATAGATGATGCTTCCAAGACGGTGACTCTGGACGGTGAACCCGTCCAGCTTACGCCTACTGAATACGGCATACTTAAATTTCTAACGGAAAATGCCGGCAGAGTTTATTCCATTGAGCAGATATATGAAGCTGTGTGGAATGAACCTGCCTACAATCCGGAGAATACAGTCACCGTTCACATCCGTCGTATAAGAGAGAAAATCGAGATAGACCCGAAGAATCCCCGCTACCTGAAGGTAGTCTGGGGTGTTGGCTACAAGATGGAGAAGATTTAATCAGCGATGGAAAATCAAGTCACTAAAAACAGCGGCGGTCTTTTCGGCTCCGCCTTACTGGGGATTCTGACAAGCTTGGTGGGCACTGCCTGCGGCCTCTGCGGCGCTGTGGTGTATTCAGTGTCCAGTATGTACTGCATGGAGAATCCCACTTACTACAATTATCACGACAAATGGCTCATGCACCGTATCAATACTGTGGGCCTGAGCAATTTTATCAACAGGGGAACGCTTGCTGCCTGCGGACTGGCGGCCGTTTTCTTTCTGCTTCTTATTGCTCTGTGCATAAGGAGCGGACGCTACCGCACCAACAGCGACGGCACCATGGGCCTCATCTGGCTGGACAAGGTCTGGAGCGAGCTTCAGATGGTTTTCCTCATAGCCTTTGCGGGCGCCGCATGTTCCTGTGCGGTCCCCGTAGTGAGACTGGTTCCCTGTTACTCCTACATGGATTTTTACGAGCCCTTTAATCCTCAGAGGGCCCTTTTCGGGCTTGACAATGAGTACGTGGCCATACTCTGCGCTGCCGGAATGTTTCTTTCCATATTCTGTGCTGTCTGGCTTTTCGTTTCACTGATCAAGAAGCTCAAGGCCCGCATGTTCTGGGAACACTCCATAATCGGAGGCATGATCCTCTGGATCTCCAGAAGATACAAGGAAAGCAGCGATATTACGGTCAAGACTACTCTCGTTCTGTGCGGAGCAGCTCTCCTTTGCGGGACCTGGGTGGGCATTCCCATTGTCATCGGCCTTATCCTCTGGAAAGTACCACAGTTGACAAAGCGTTTCGCTGAGATCCGTGAAGGCGTTGACCAGGTACGCTGCGGCAATCTGGAGTACAAGATCCCCGTATATACTGACCGCAAAGGGGTCAAGGGTGATCTGGACCGTCTGGCCCTTGGTATTAACGATATTTCCTCCGCGTCCAATGTGGCTGTTCAGAACGAGATCAAGAATCAGCGCACAAAGGCTGAACTGATAAGCAACGTTTCTCACGACCTGAAGACTCCAATGACTTCCATCGTAAGCTACGTGGATCTTCTCAAGAAGGAGGGGCTGGACAGCGAAAACGCACCTAAATATCTTGACATCCTTGAGGAAAAGACCGGAAGGCTCAAATCTCTGACTGAGAATCTCTTTGAGGCCGCCAAGGCTTCCTCCGGCGACATTCCCTGTGAAATATCGGATATTGACCTTGGAGCCCTTGTAAACCAGGCCCTCGGTGAAATGGGAGAAAAGCTAAGTTCAAGAGGACTGGACGTTCAGATCAAAAATACGGCAGAAAGCAGCATGGTCAAGGCTGACGGCCAGCTGCTGTGGAGGGTCATCGAAAACATACTCTCAAACGTAAGCAAGTACGCTCTGGACAACAGCCGTGTCTACGTCAATATCAGCGATGCCGCCGGCGACGTACTTCTTGAGGTCAAGAACATGTCCAGAGACGCCTTGAATATTTCGGCTGAAGAGCTTATGGAGCGCTTCAAGAGAGGGGACGAATCCCGCGCTACTGAGGGCTCCGGACTGGGCCTGGCCATTGCCAAGGACCTGACCCGCATTATGAACGGCATATTTGAAATTACCGTTGACGGGGATCTTTTCAAGGCCAGTGTCCTTCTTCACAAGGCGTAATAACTGAAAATATGCAGGCGCAGACCGCTGAAGCGGAATGCGCCTGTTTTCTTTAGTCGTATTTATTCTTCAATATCCAGATCAAATTCTGAGGGCTGGAATCTGGGGCATACGTTTTCAACAGTTTGTATGACGGTGGCGGCGAGTCTCGTGCCTATCCGGCAGGCTTCTCCCAGGCTCTTTCCGTAGGTGCAGCCCAGGCATACGCCGGCAAAGAAAGAATCGCCTGCGCCGGTGGTGTCTCTGACAATGACGGGAAGAGCAGGGCATACGCCTTTTTCTCCGCCTCTCACAGCGTAAACGGCGCCCTGGCTTCCCATGGTGACCACCATGCTGTGGATGCCGGCTTCTTCAATATTATCGGCCAGGATCTCTACCATTTCCTCGGGAGTTTTGTTGTTATAATCTTCTGAGAAGAAAATGCCCGCTTCCTGAACATTGCAGACGAAGCAGCGGACGTTTCTTATAAAGTCACGTCTCTGCATGGCGATGGTCATGTTGGAAATTACTGCGTAAATGTCTTTATTGTGCTTCTCTGCCAGTTCAAATACCCGTTTGACGATTTCCTTGTCAGTATCGATCTCCAGGGAAATACTGTCGGCGTTTTCGAAGATCTCGTCTCCGCATTCATCAAGGATAGTCAGTATCTTGCTGAAATCCGGGCGCTTTGAGATTGACGCTACCACGTCACCGCTGTTGTCGAAAACGGCCAGCCAGGTGCCCATTCCGTCAGGGACCTTGCGCATGTATTCAGTATTGACCTTATGTTTTTCAAGTTTGGCTATGACGTCATCACCGGAACCGTTGTCGTCAACAAGACTTATAAAGCTGGGGCGAAGCTCAACGTTTGCAATGTCTTCCACGATATTTCGTGAGACTCCGCCGTGAACGTATTCTACCCGGCCGCTGTTGCGTCCCGCCGGAATGTAAGTGTCGTAGGGATATCCCTTTACGTCAACGAAAACCGGGCCTATTACCACGATGCCGTTTTTTCTGCTGTGCATAATACCTCTCTTTATTCGGCTGCTGCGTCAGTGCCGGTCATGCCTTCTATCTCGTATTCGGCAGAAACCTTTGTCTTGATTTCTTTTAATTCTTCGGACAGTTCCTTTGCGTTTTTGATGAGGGCTTCGATCTGGCCTTCTTCAAAGGTTTCCGGAGCAACGATGCCTGCATTGATGGTGTCGATGACGTCTGCGATCTTATTAAGCTGTTCTACAGTTTCATCGTCGTATTCCCAACCGTTGTTAATGGCTGTTTCGGCAATGCCGTTGTAGCTCTCTGCTAAGGTCTTTGTGGTATTGACCAGCTTTTCCAGACCGGGATATTCCTCGCCTATTTCACTTACCCCGCAGGCTGCGAAGCAGATGAGCATGAGAACGGTTATCAGTATAATAAAGAATTTCTTCATAAGTTTTATCTCCTTTTTCAACACTAACATTATACTTGCGAAGTGAGAAAAGACAAGTTCTTTCACATAAAAAACAGAATCGTGCTATAATACCGATATACAGTAAACACGGAAAAGAGGTCAAAAAGGTGACACTTAACATAACAGCAGGCGAAGAACTGAATAAGATACTTTCCCAAAATTGCGGGGTATATGTACCCTTCAACGAGGCAATGATAAGGGGACGCTTCAGCGCTCCTTTGTTCAGCGAAGAGTTCATTGAAGAACGCTGCTCTGTCCACGGTGTAAGCAGAGAGGAGTATCTTGCCAATATGGCACCGTTCCTGAAAGCCATGGACCATCTGAAGGATTATGACAGCGTTGTCCTCTGGTTCGGTGACGAAGACTTCTGCCGTGCCAACCGTTCCGCTGTGATCCTATACCTTGGTCTGCGTGGATGTAAAGTGCCTGTGACTCTGAATATTGTGGATGAGTACAGCGGTCAGGTACTCAGAAGCGAAAAAGTTGAAATTTCAAATATTTGCGGGACTTGTTAAGTAAAAATGCTTGACAGTGTTGTTTTCTCGTAGTATACTTGCGGAGTTGAGTGAAAAAGGAGACTTAGCAATGCTTGAAGATATCGCTGAAATCAGTCTTTTATACGATTTTTACGGCGGTCTGTTAACGGAAAAGCAGAGCGAATTCCTGAGGCTCTATTTTGAAGAGAATTATACTCTTGCGGAAATCGCCGAGGACAACGGCCTGTCCCGTCAGGGCGTCTATGACGCAGTAGCCAAGGCTCAGAAAAAGCTCCAGTCCTTTGAAGAAAAACTTGGTCTGGTGGCAAGATTCCGCGAAAGCGAGCAGGTCATCGCTGAGATCGATTCAGAGATCAGCAGCCTTGCAGACGAATATAAAGATAACGCAGAACTGGTGGAGAAGCTGCAGCTCATCAGAGCTAAGGCAGATCGTCTTGGAGATTAGATATGGCTTTTGAAAGTCTTTCCGACAAACTGAATGGAGTATTTTCTAAGCTCAAGGGCAAGGGAGTACTTACCGAAACCGACATAAATGAAGCCATGCGAGAGGTCAAGCTGGCCCTCCTGGAAGCAGACGTAAACTACAAAGTCGTTAAGGAATTTGTAGCAGACGTCAAGGAGAAGGCCCTTGGCGAAGAGGTCATGAAGAGCCTCACTCCCGCCCAGATGGTGGTAAAGATCGTCAGCGACGAGCTCACCGCCCTCATGGGAGGCACCAACAGCAAGCTCACCTACGCATCCAGCGGTTTCACCACCCTGATGATGGTAGGGCTCCAGGGTACAGGTAAGACTACCCACTGCGGTAAGCTGGCCAAGTACCTGAAGAAAGAGGGCAAGAAGCCCATGCTGGTCGCCTGCGACATTTACCGTCCCGCAGCTATCGATCAGCTGGAGATCGTCGGTCAGTCCGTTGACGTTCCCGTTTATACGGAGCGCGGCAACAAGGACGTCTGTCAGATCGCAGCCCACGCCAAGGCTGAGGCCGAGCGCAAGGGCTACAACGTTCTCATCATTGATACCGCCGGCCGTCTTCACGTAGACGAAGCCCTTATGGACGAGCTTGTCCGCCTGAAAAAGGAGATCAAGCCCCATGAGATCCTCCTGGTCGTTGATGCAATGACAGGCCAGGACGCGGTCACCGCAGCCGATGCATTCCATTCCGCGCTTGGTATTGACGGCGTTATTATGACAAAAATGGACGGCGACACCAGAGGCGGCGCAGCCCTCTCTGTAAGAAAGGTCACCGGACGTCCCATTAAGTTCGTCGGTATGGGCGAAAAGATGGACGCTCTCGAACCCTTCTATCCGGACCGTATGGCTTCCAGGATCCTCGGTATGGGTGACGTTATGTCCCTTATCGAAAAGGCTCAGGAAAGCATTGATCAGGAGAAGGCAGAAGAACTTGAAAAGCGTCTTGCTAAGAACCAGTTCACTCTTGAGGATTTCCTTGACCAGATCGGTCAGGTCCGCAAAATGGGCGGTCTGTCCAAGATCATGGACATGATGCCCGGCGTTGCCGGAAAGGTCTCCGAAGACCAGATGGACGAAGGGGAAAAGGAATTC
The DNA here is from genome assembly GCA_024402995.1 of Clostridia bacterium. GTDB lineage: Bacteria > Bacillota > Clostridia > Peptostreptococcales > Anaerovoracaceae > JAKSSR01. Next base: position 9,241 of record JAKSSR010000045.1, read on the forward strand.
CGCAAGATGGAAGCGATCATTCTTTCCATGACGCCTCAGGAAAGAAAGAACCCCCAGCTTCTCAACGCTTCGAGGCGCAAGAGGATCGCTGCCGGAGCCGGTACCACAGTCAACAAGGTCAACCAGCTCATTAAGAAGTATGAGGATACAAAAAAGCTTATGAAGCAGTTCAACAGCGGCCGCATGAATAAAATGGCCAAGCGCTTCAAAGGCCTTATGTAGTTTCAGAATATAAAATTAACATATTTTTTCGAAAAGATCATGGAGGTACAAAATGGTCAAGATCAGATTAAAGAGAATGGGAGCTCACAAGAAGCCCTTCTACAGAGTTGTTGTTGCTGACGAAAGAACCGCAAGAGGCGGCGAATGCATCGAAGAAATCGGTTACTACGATCCCCTTGCAAACCCCTCCGTCATCAAGATCGACGCAGAAAAGGCTCAGAAGTGGCTCGCCAACGGCGCACAGCCCACTGACACTGTCCGCGCTCTTCTGAAGAAGGCTGACATCGTAAAGTAGGAAGCGGTGGCATATGTTAGCGCTTGTTGAGGTTATTGCAAAGTCTCTCGTTGAGAACCCCGAACAGGTTGAAGTTAAAGAGACCAGCAATGATGGTAGCGCTATGACAATCGAACTCAAGGTTGCTCCCAGCGACATGGGCAAGGTAATCGGCAAGCAGGGCCGCATTGCAAAGGCACTGCGCACCGTCGTCAAGGCCGCTGCCGTTAAGCAGAACAAAAAGGTTACTGTGGAAATCATTTCATAGCGATCAAGGGCGCAGATTTTCTGCGCCCTTTTTCTACGTTTTTTATACATATGGATAACATCATCAAAATCGGAAAAATAACAGCAGCCGTGGGCATCAAGGGCGAAGTCCGCGTCTACCCCTATACCGACACTCCCGAACGCTTCAAACAGGCAAAGGAGATCATCCTGAAGGGCAATGCGGTCAAGGTCGAATCTGCCAGAGTCATGAAGAACATGGCTGTTATTAAGCTGGCCGGGATCAATGACCGCAATGCCGCAGAAGCACTTCAGAATACAGAACTCTTCATTGAGCGCAAGAAGCTCTGGAAAATGCCAGAGGACACTTATTTCAACGACGACCTCATTAATTCCGCAGTCCTTCGCGAAGACGGCACTCCTCTGGGCACTCTCACAAAGATAGTCGCCAACCCCGGACATGATCTTTACGAGATAACAAAGGAAGACGGAAAGAGCTTCCTTCTTCCTGCCGTAAAGGAATTCGTTCTCAAGGTCGATATTGAAGCAAAGCAGGTCACCGTCCACCTTATTGAAGGTCTGGAGGACTTATGATCATCAACATTCTCACTCAGTTCCCCGATATGTTTGCCGCCGTTACCAGCGAGAGCATTTTAGGAAGAGCTGCAGAAAAAGGCATTCTGGACATACGTATAATCAATATCCGGGACTATACCACTGACAAGCACCGCAAGACTGACGACACCTCATTTGGAGGAGGCGCCGGAATGGTCATGCTTCCCCAGCCTGCGTTTGACTGCTTCAAAGCCCTTGGTGCAGAAGGAAAACGCATTATTTACATGTCCCCCAGAGGCCCCATACTCAATCAACAGATCGCTGAGGAACTGGCAAAGGAAGAAGAAATTTTCCTCCTCTGCGGCCACTACGAGGGCGTGGATCAGCGCATTCTCGACGCGTGGAATATTGAGGAGCTTTCCATCGGCGATTACATTCTCACCGGCGGAGAACTGGCGGCTATGGTTGTCATAGACACCTTTGCCCGTCTCATTCCCGGAGTCCTGGGCAACAGCGACAGTCTCAGCGAAGAATCAATCTATTCCGGACTCCTTGAATACCCCCAGTACACCAAGCCGCGAAATTACGAGGGTCTTGAAGTTCCTGAGGTCCTTTGCAACGGGAATCACAAGCTCATCCACCTCTGGCAGTATGAGCACTCTCTGCGTCTTACCAGGGAGCGCAGACCCGATCTTTTCGAAAAATATCTGGCCTCGGAGCCTGTTCTTACAAAGGACGAAAAGAAGATACTTGAGCAGATTATTCATGAGCAGTAATCTGCTTTTTTTATTACGCAAGTTATAGTATTTTGCTTGTGGAATCATACAAAATCTGCTATTATAAGGGGTATGAAAAGTAAGCTCGAAAAGAGCCTGAAGGTCGTATTCTGGATTTTGTTTGCGGCGGCCTGTGTGGCGCTATACATTTACATATACGTTGTACCGGATATCAGCGGCGCATTGACGCAGACAGCGGTTCTCAGCTACGAGAGCCGGCAGCTCACCGCAGATGCCAGGTGCATTGTGGTCAGAAGTGAAGAGGTCGTTCGCGCAGAGCAGGCCGGAAGCGTAAGCTATTACGCGGAAGAAAACGTCAAGACCCGCAAAGGTGCAAAAGTCGTGGACGTTTATCCTGCCGGCGGAACTGCTGCAGGCTATGTCCTCGAAAATACCGGTATCGTCAGCTACTACGTAGACGGTTATGAATCCTACTTCACCCCGGAAAAGATCAAAGAAATAGATCCCGCCTGGGCCCTGGAGCTTGAGGCCGAGCCTACCAACACCGTAAGGACTTCTACAGATGCCGGGCAGGCGCTGTTCAAGGTGGTCAATTCGGACAGCTGGTATGTAGCCCTGATCATGGATACTGAAGACGCGGCCAAGTTTGCCGAAGGCCAGAGCATTACCGTTGCCTTCAGCGACAGCAGTGAAGATCAGGTCAAGGCCGTCATAAATTCCATTGAAGAAAAGGGCAACAGCTGGCTCATAACCGCAGAGGCCAAGCGCTTCTATGAACCCTATCTCCGCATACGCACCTGCGACGTTCAGGTAATTTCCAAGACCTACAGCGGCCTGGTCGTTCCTCTTTCCGCAATTTGCTGCGATGAGGACGGCAATGAGGGCGTTCTGGTCAAACAGATAGACAACAGCTACAATTTCGTAAGAATAAAGAGACTGACTACCAGCGATGACATCGCCATAGTCGTGCAGACAAGTTTCACCGAAACCAACGGTGCCGGTGAAACAGTAACAGTAAACAGCGTTAAGTTATACGACGAAGTGCTTCGGGACGCCGAGGACGCACAGGTCGATGAAGAATAAGGAGGAACAGAAATGGGAGTTTTCGACAAGTTAAAGGATTTCATGGGCATAGAAGAAGTTGACGAAGACGAAGAAGACGAAGAACTGGAAGAAGGACTCAAGTCATCTTCAATCGTTCCCAGACCGGAACCCACCGAATTCAAACCCGTAGCCAGAGCTGCAGCTCCCGCTGCACGCCCCGAGCCTGTCAAGCCCGAGGTCCCCAAGAGCAATACATACGGAGGGAACAAGTACACCAGCCAGATTAAGCTTGTTGTCACTGAGCCTGCCGGTTTCGATGAAAGCCCCAAGCTCGTTGACAGCCTCAAGGCAAAGAAGCCCGTTATCATCAATCTGGAAAACCTTGAAACAGACGTTGCCAGAAAGATTTTCGACTTCCTTTCCGGTGCTACCTATGCCCTTAACGGAAACGTTCAGAAGGTCGCCAACAACATTTTCGTTTTCGCTCCCGAAAACGTAGACGTTTCCTACAACATGAATCAGAAGGCCAGCGTACAGGCTGCAAATCAGTCCAAGAGCCCCTGGAAGTAGAAAAGGAGTAAAGAGATGATCACACCTCTTGATATACAGAATATTGAATTTTCAAAGGCCGTAAGGGGCTACAAGGAAGAGGAAGTCGATGAATTTCTCGACCAGCTCACAAAGGATCTTGAACAGGTCCTTGCAGAACGTGATGCTCTTCTCCTCGTAAAGGATGAACTCACCGCTCAACTTGCTGAAGCAAACACCAAGGTCGTCAATTATCAGCAGCAGGAAGGCGCTGTTCTCACAACTCTCGAGGCAGCAAAGGCCCTTATGAACGATATTTCCACCAGTGCGGAAAAGAGGGCTCAGATCCTGGTCATGAACGCCGAACTGGATGCTCAGAACATTCGCCGTCAGGCGGAAGAATCCCTGGGAGTCCTCAAGGACGAAGAGACCCGTCTCATTCAGCGCGTCTCCAATTTCAAGGCAAGATACAAGAGCCTGCTGGAAGGTGAACTTGAAAAGTTTGATGACTTTTCCGACGAGCTGGTAGGCATCCCCACCAGTCCTTCAGTGGTAAAGTTTGAGAAAAAGGCAGAGCCTGCGGCAGCACCCGCTCCGGCTCCCGTAACTGCTGATACCGTTGACCTGGAAAAGACCATTACCAATTTCAGAGGAGAACTCTAAGTGTTCTGGATAATCATTGTGGCTGCGGCAGCTCTTGATCTGCTGTCAAAGCAGCTGGTCATTTCCGGTATGGAACTGGACCAGACCATAGGCGTCATACCCGGGATCCTGGATCTCCACTATATTCGCAATTACGGTGCCGCTTTCAGCACCATGCAGAATAAGAGAGTATTTCTCATTGTCGTCACCGTTCTCATGATGGCGGCTCTCTGCGTATATGCCGTAAAGATGAAGCAGAAGATGTCAAAGGTGGAGCTTGTTTCTCTTGCCATGATAGTGGGCGGAGGCGCGGGAAATCTCATCGACCGCATTTTCCTCGGCTATGTCACCGATTTCCTCGACATTCACCTTATCCCGATTTTCAATGTTGCCGACTGCTTTGTAACTGTGGGATGCGTCCTGCTGGTCATTGCGGTTCTCACAGAGAAAAAGGAAGAAAAATGAACGAAGCTGAAAAGTACACATTTTATATCGACGACGAGCATGCCGGCCAGAGGATGGACGGCGTGCTCTCTTTGCTTATGGAAGAAGCCTCAAGAAGCTACATCCAAAAGCTCATAGCCAGCGGCAATGTATCCGTTGACGGCACGGTTCTGACTTCTAAAAAAGAAAAACTCAAGACAGGACAGTGCGTTGAACTGATCATGCCTCCCGCAGAACCCTGTGAGGCTCAGCCGGAGGATATTCCCCTTGATATCGTTTACGAAGACGATGACGTTATTGTCGTAAACAAGCCTAAAGGAATGGTCGTTCATCCTGCTGCCGGGAATCTGGCCGGCACTCTGGTGAACGGTTTGCTTTATCACTGCGGAGCTCTGTCAAATATCAACGGAGTGGAGAGACCCGGTATTGTCCACCGTATTGACAAAGATACTTCCGGTCTGCTCATGGCGGCAAAGACTGACCTTGCTCACCGCAGTCTTTCTGAGCAGCTGGCCGTTCACAGTGTTACCCGCATGTATCGCGCTGTAGTCTATTTCAACCTGAAAGATGAGTCGGGTACTATTGATGCTCCTGTTGGACGTGACCCTAAAAACCGTCTGCGCATGGCCGTCGTTCCCGACGGAAAGCATGCTGTTACTCATTACCGCCTGGTAGAACAGTTCAGCGGTTTTTCCATGATAACGGCACGTCTTGAGACCGGCAGAACACACCAGATACGTGTCCATATGGCAAGCATCCATCATCCTCTTCTCGGGGATACTGTCTACGGTGCCGCCAAGCAGCCCTACGGCCTTGATTCTCAAATGCTTCACGCGGAAATCTTAGGCTTTGTTCATCCCAGAACAGGACAGTACATGGAGTTCAGCGCAGCACCGCCTCCGGAATTTATGACCGTTGTTGAAAAATTGAGAAGCAGATAAAAAACTGCATTCATATGAATGCAGTTCAGACTGAAGACAAATCCATCTAAAAAGTGGGTTTGTCTTTTTTCTTGCGTG
>JAKSSR010000046.1 GCA_024402995.1 Clostridia bacterium
AATTAAGTCAACAGGCTTATGTGTTTTTTGTGTGAAAGTATTTTCCTATCCCAAAACAGGAGGCTTCTGCTCATTGCGGCGGACGTCTCCGGCGCGTTCTGGGACCTGAGCGTACTTCTCGCACTGAGCGCAGAGCTTTTCTCCGCTGACCCTCATGACCTTGTCCAAGCCTGCTTTTTTGCATTCGGCAAGAAGCTTCTTAAAGGCAGGCTGCTCCTTAAGTGCTTCTATTACGCGCTTTCTGCTGCTCGGATCTGTCATATATTCATGTGCTTTCGGATGGGTACGGTGCTTTATGGCATAGGCTGTTGCCACCTTTTCCGCAAGCTTGTCCTCAGTTCCTTTTTCAGGATGGGATTCGCCGGCAATAGCCTGATCTCTCAGATCTCTCAAACGGTTGAGTGCTTTTACGCAGCGCAGCTGCGGTCCGGTAAGGTTTCCTTCAAGACCTCTTATATACGCGTCGCCGACAGCAGTGACGTGGATCAGCAGACCCTTCAGTTCAGTCTGGGGATCACCTTCGGTAAGGTGCAGCGTCCTGATTTTTTCGGGAAGTCCGGCCATGAGCTCTGACAGCATGGCATAGTTGTCGCCTGCTTCAGCTGCCCTTATTCCGGATTTGCGGAACATATCACTTATATATTTTGCCTGGTCAGCATAGCCTTTTCTGTCGAAACCCTTTTCCAGGCCGACGGACGGGACCATACGGAAAGCTTTGCCGTCAATGAAAAGTTCTTCGGAAGCTGTAGTCTTGATAAGCTTGTTGATGAACTTCAGATCGCTTTCTGCCGTGATGACTTTTCCGCTGCGATCAGTGATCTTGCCGCCCAAGCGTATTTCTTCAACAGTCTTGCAGCCGGTCCTCTTAAGGATACCCTTCTCAAGGAGAGTTCCGTCCTCGCTTATGGCCGGATTATCCTCCATAAGCTTCTTTTCCGCAGACGTGAGCGTTTCCTGAGGCTTATATGGCAGCCCGATGACCTTTTGAATGACAGCAGCATCCTTCGGGTCTGCAAACCAGCTTCTGTGGCTGTGGGCCATGGCTGTCAGATCGCGCAGGTAATACTCCTCGAAGCAATCTGCTTCTACCCGTTTGAACTCCTCAAGATCTCTGCGGGCAGCCTGTTCCTTCTCGGGAGAATCCGCCATATTCAGTTTATTCCTGAAGCGCATCCCCGCTCCGCCGAGTATCATGCGGGAGGTGACTTCCATAGAGCCTTTTTCTTCCTCAGATACTTTTATCTCGTCTATTCTGTCATTGGTAAAACCGAAGGCCGCAGGATCATTACTGATTTCCTGAAGAGTTTTACCCATGAGAGGCGCGCCGTTTTTTCCCACAAGAATATAGCTCGGCGCATCCAGATTGGCACCGGTGGAATCCGGTTTAAGAATGAGTCTTCCTTCTTTTGCCGCTCTGTAAAGCCAGACAGCCTGCCCGTCGGACATGCTCTCCGCCGGTTTAACAGTGCGCTTTATCCAGTCAGCCCTTGATTCTCCCTCCAGACGCGGATTGACGGGGGCTCCGTTTTCATCCCTTTCGATCAGTGCATACTGCTGGGATTCATCGATGAGTCTGTAGGCTTCAGTAATTCCCGCCGGAGTGTTGTCATTTAATGCGTCATTGACCCGGGCAGCGGTTATACTGTCTTCGCGGACACATATCTGCGCCATTGCGAGAGGGTTGTCATAGCCCATGGCCTTGAGCTGCGTCGCAAGCTCCTCCACAAACATCCTTGCGTCGGAAAGTTCTGTAGTTTTCTCAACAGTACTGATATGGGGGACGTTTACAAAATGAGATACACGCAGATCTTCAAGTTCGGCGTCACTCTTCCCGTCAGTTGCTGAACGGAAGTTTTCGGAAGCCATAAGTTCATCCACGGCCTGCTTGGCTGCAGCCTCGTCAGTAAGAAGGAGACGTCCTCTTTCCACATCCTCAGGCTTTTCGCTTCCGAGAAGCTCTGCGGCATTGTCGCATACCATAGCCGTCGCAATACGGTTCTTTACGTCATCCCTGAGAGTCGGGGACAAACTGAGATTGAGGGCGGTCGCGCAGTAGACCTGCGTTTCCGCGATCAGCTTGAGAGTTTTTATCTGCGCAGGGCTAAGCGGGGCATCCTTGGGCAGAGACTTGACGTACGCACTGCACTCATCAGCGATCAAACGCGCATCTTCTTCAAACAAGTTGAAGGGAACATAGCAATAATGTCCGGACCTGTAGCTTACATTATCTTTGTCTATCTGGTGATCCAGATGTTCCATAATCTTTCCGAGGGAGGGGCTGAGATCTTCGCGGCGGGCTTCGTCCATGGCCAGGCGCAGCTGCCTTGCCCTAAGGTCCATATCACGGATATTAAAGGATTCCATCAGGCCCATGTCTCCGTTCTGGGTGAAAACGCCGCGCTTTGTCTCTCCTTCCTTCTCGTACTCAAGGTAGACGCCCTCACCGTTCATGGACGCGATATATACTTCGTTTATGAACTTGAGACTGTCATTCGTACTGAATGGAGTCCCGTCAGCTCTCCGTATTTTTCCCGACTTCATCAGCGTATCGGTATTTCTGGTGCCGAAGCGCTTTTCGAGGGTCTTCATGAGAAAGTTGTAGTTTTCCGTAAAAGTGAAGTTCGTTTTGGCGTACTTCATCATATCATCCGTTACGTAACGATTGGGCACATGCATATAGCCTGCGGATTTTTCCAGATACTCGATCTGCTCATCCGTCTCAGCCCATGAAGGATTTATGCTGAGATTTGCAAGGATGTTCCTCTCAACAGACTCTTTAGTAAGTGAGTTATGGGTCTCATGGTAGTCATTGACATCTTCAAACTCCACATTTGAAAGATTCTCAGAAAAGCTTTCAAGAGCAACGACAACGTTCTGACGTCTGTCATCATTGACGAATATTTTGTGGAAATCCTCATCGCTCATCTTGATTTCCCTGTGGTCAATTTTGACATTATTATACACATCGGGGAAGATCGCGGCCCCCTTAGGGGTAATTCCCGCCCTGCCTTCTGTGTCAACAAAGAAAGACTGCGGGGTATCGGCCTTTTCAGAGCCTACTGTAGGAAGATGCAGATAAAGTCTGCAGTCCTTTGCGCTCCTGTAAAGACGGATGATGTCCACATCGGAAAGTTTAGCGGGATTCTGCATGTTGTCGCGGATCCACTTGATATCCGCGCCATCCTTTGTCCGCGGGACATCGTAACTGCCATCAGATCGCTGTCCCATGAAGGCATACGAAAAAAGCTTGCCTCCTTCTTTGAACTCATTGAGAAAATCCTCTACCGGCAGTTCGCCGGGCTCTTTGTCAACGTCCATCTCCGTATCGTGCATTATTACGACGCGTCCAAGCGAGTAAGGGTTATTCAGATCAATACCCTGCGCCGCAAGAAGCTCCTTGAAGCTGTCGTACCAGACAGAGGCTGCCTCAACCTCTTCCATTGTGAATTCAGACGCAACGCTTTCATTGACTGCGGCCGCAGCCTCCCTGAATTTCCGCGCGATCTCCATTCTCTTCTTCTGCGTTGACGAAGGAGATCTGAGTTTTTCACGTGACTCAAGATACATCCCGGCATATGTGGCAACTGTGCTTATAGATTCAAGAATATCCTGATTCAGGATAGGTCTGTCACCGTGGGCCGAAATAATACCGGCAAGCTTCACGGCGGCAGCAGAGAACGCATCAAATTCTCCGGTGCTTGCACTGCGGTTTCCGGTTGCCATGAGGGCTTCTATAAGCCCGGCGATGCTTTTGATCGTTTTAGGTGATGCAAGCTTTGCGTCATTTATCTGAGCGATGTGATCCGCTCTGTCTTCTGGAATCGGCATACTGTCCCTTTCTTCTATACATGATTAGTAAAAATGTGCCCCAGAAAATTTCCGCAGGCACATTTTTATTCTTTTTTACTTAAATGAAACTCAGAAATGAAGCCATTCCCGTCATTTCCAGGACTTCCATGACCATGGGGCTTGCTTCCTTTATCTGGAGAGCGCCGCCTTTTTTCGCCATGGTCTGGTGAAGACGAAGAATTATTCTGAGGCCGGAGCTTGCAGTATATTCAAGACCGGAAAGATTGAGAACAACTGTCTCAAATCTTGCTGCTGCATCATTGAAGATCTTGTCGATTTCCGGTGCATTGGCAGAAGTGAGTCTGCCGTTGAGAAGAAGTTCGCCTGTTGTTCCTCTGTTAACAAGTTTTACGTCCATAAATACCTCCTAGAGAGCGGCATCGCTGAGAAATGCCTCAACTACATCACCTGCTTTGATAATATCACTTTCGTCAAAAATGTACAACTCACAGAGCAGACCGTCTTTTTCCCACATACAGACAGCGTAATCATCGATCTGGAAAAGGTGGACCTTTACACCGTTGGTGTCAAAGGAATCAGTCTCCGCGGCAGGGAAGGCCTTTTTGAATTCCGCAAGATCTTCCGCAAGGGTATAGTCGGGAAAGACGAGATACTCAAGCTTATTGTCATCCATCACCATTGAAACATTCAGGAAGTCTTCTTCCGCACCGCAGCCTTCCAGCCTTACGGAAGCGGGAATGAATACCTTGGATGAAAACCTGCGGACATCATCCATCACTGAAGCGGAGGTCTGAGCATATGCTTCGCTTTCCATTTCATCATATGCAGTGGTCGTGCTGTCAAGAAGGGCAACGCTCAGGTATTCGAGATCACCGTCGATGACGCTGCTGATCGCAAAATTAAGGCAAATACGCTGTTTAGAGTAATCGTTGGTCAGGAAGACGCTTCCGTTTCCACTTGCTCTGCCGCTCACGAGAAACTCATAGCTCTGGCTTTCCTCGGAAAAACCGTATTCCTCAATGTTGAGGAAATCTTCATCATACTTCTCGACGACCCAGGGGCTGTCAGTGGAGGTAAGTCTGATAAGCTTGCTGGAATCATCTCCTCTGCTGATCTCGCTGCCCTCGGGCAGTTCACCGCTCATGGGTTCATAAGGAGAATCGCCAATGAACGAGATATCGCGGACGCGGAGCTTCAGCTCCTCATCTGCTTCTATGCTGACATTGGCAAGAGCATAAGGCTCACCGTCATAATACGCGACTTTTACACTGTCCACGCCCTGACGAACGCCGATGACCTTCAGTTTTATGGTATCCTCACCGCGATTATTGCTCTTGATGGCAAGCGCGGCGTCTTCATCCTCTGTGACAAGGATTTCGCTTTCATAAAGGGAAGTGGACGGTCCCATAAAGGTAAGGGTAAGGGTCTTGGAACCTTCACCTTTGACCTCGACCTCCAGCTTTTCACTGGTGAAAAGCCGGGGTCTGCTGCAGGCACAAAGACACAGGAGGAGAGCCAGGGCCAGTGTAATAACAGTAATTTTCTTAAGCTTCAAGGCTTGCTTCCTCCTCTCTCTTCTTGGTGCTGCGGCCATTGGCAGCGCCTAAATTGCCGCTGTCGCTGCCGGATCCGGGATCCTGGGCAGGATTATTGTTTTCATTGTTTCCTGTGCTTCCGCCGTTTCCGTTATCAGCGGGCTGAGCGCTGCCGTTTTCATCCTCTGCAGGACCTACGGGAGGTATCTCGGGGATCTTTTCCTCGATCTTTGCAGGAGAAACGTTTACGGTCAGGACCACCTGTGCGGTGGGGTTCTCAACGGAAAAGACAGTGACACGGTAAACCTGATTTTCTGTGCTTGTGTTTTCGAAGGTCAGGTTGAGAGGACCGTATCCTTCATGGTATGTGCTGACGGTTTCCTTGTTGCCGCCGGTGACACGGTCGGTGAAGTAACCGTAATAGCCGGAATTTCCTCCGGTAATGGCTACGCCGAGAGTGATGTCAGTTCCGGGTGCAACGGTGATCTCCTGAGCTGCATTGTCATCATAGACTGCTTCATCTCCGATGGTTCTCTTCAGACCCATCTTCATTGTAGACAGGTTGATATAGTTGGAAATGTTGCCGTCGACCTTGACAGTATCCTCAGCCTCATAAATAGTGCGGTTGACAGGCATGGTATGCTCAGAACTGTCCGCTGCGCCGTCAAGCCTGAAGCTTACACTCTGGAGGTTCCAGCTTGCGGTTGAATTAGGATCGTCATCGTAGGGCACGAGCTTTACGTAAGACAGTGACTTGACACCTGCAAGGAATAGCTCGACAGTTGCCTCTTCACCCGCCGTAAATGCTCCGGATGCGCAGCTCCTGATATCGTCTATGACGACCTGGATATTCTGCTCATCAATGCTTCTGTAGGCAATGATCATCTTAATGGGAGCAGTTCCGCCGCTGTCAATGGTTGTGGACTGACTTGTGGTGGTAAAGGCAAACTTTGCTCTCATAAGAGCATTTACATCATTGATGTTGCTGCTGGTAATGGGGAGATCAGTGCCGCCTATGCTGACAACAGTAGGAATGCCCATGCTGTACCAGCCGTCGATGACGATGTTGTCTTCTTCATCAACTGACCTGCAGACAATGTTGCCTGCGCTGGCCACTACATCGAGACCGTTCATAGCTATAACTTCAACGCCTACGATCTGATCGATATAAGCTTCGTTGAAGGCAAATTCCACAATGGAACCTTCGTGGATGCTCACTATGCCGGAATCGCTGGCGAATACATAAGCAGATTTGAGTACGGTACTGTCGTTATTGGCCTTGCTGGTGTACTTGATGGCAAGAGCAATATCATACTCCTCGGGAACCAGCTTGGCTGCCTTGGTACCCTCGCCAAGAAGGAGGGAGACAGTCTGGGTATAGCCAAGAGTGTTGGCTGCGCACTTGGCGCTCATTGTTACGCCGCCGCTCTTGGAAACGATCTCGCCGCCGAAATAGACCTTATAGGTATTGATGACGACACCGTTTCTTACCTGCTGGACAATGGCGTAATCTACCCTGATACTGTTATCTCCAAGACTGTCCGGAGCGGAAAGCTTCAGATTGGTAAGTATCGAGATGTTGTTTGCAGGAAGCCCCTGGGCATAAAGAACAGTCCTTCCGCCCTCTGTTCTGCTCTTCAGCGAGCTGCACTCATTAACGTAGGTATTGGCAGTGCTGACGGAAGAGTAGAAGATCTTTGCGGTAACGTTGTATTTTCCTGCGGTGGGAGTCGGTACTCCGTCCTTCATGTAGACAAAGAGATTGAGAGTATCGTTGCAGGACTTGGGCTCTCTGCTCACAAGGCTGTTGAGAGACTTTTCATTATCAAGCTCGGGGATCTTGTTATCGCCGAAATTGAAGGTGTATGAAGTATACATGCCGGTGACAAAGCTGAACTTATGGGGCAGCTTTCTGCCGGGAATGTCATCAGTAAGCAGGGACGGCTCAATATTGTATATCTTCTGGAAGTCACCGTCATCGTTGATCACAAGACCGCCGTCAGACTTAAGTACCTTTACCGAAATACCGCCGAGAGGGAACTCGCAGTTTGTCTTCGGACGGCCGCTTAAGGTGATACTTTCAATGATGGAAGCATCACTGATATCAATGGTAAAACGGTTTATGTGATTTGCCCTGAACATGAAATTGGGATCGCTGACTGTTCCGAAGGTATCATCTGCAGCACCCATGCGTCCCGCGTAGTCATACATAAGATCGACCATATCACGATCACCGGTAGACTTTCGTTCGCCGCTGCTGGTGCGGTAGACAATGTTGCACTTCATGCCGCCCACAAACTGATCGCCGGTATTTCCTTCAGCGTCAGTGTAGGAATCTGTAGCAATGGCAAATTCAAGGGAAAGCATATAGCCGCTGTAATCTACGGGAACAGCGGTGACCAGCTCGGCAGCATTTCTGCCGGGTCTTTCCATCTGTTCGTTGTTGTCGCTGTAAACTACGTTGATCCAGCCGACATTTTCGCAGACATAACGCTTATTGGCGCTGTCAGGGTTGTGCTTGATGATCTCAATGGAATCGATGCAGAGCTTATCCAGCGCATTGGAATCCTCGGTAACATCATCGGGGATGATATTGACGGAAACGACTTCACCCATATTTTCATTGATTGTGACGTAGAAGGATTCGGCCTCGCCGGCGCGGAAGCAGTCGTGCTGCAGCTGCTGATTTGCGAGAACATAAGCCGAAGTGCCCTTTTCAAACACAAGCTGGAAATAGAACAGGTTGTTGGACCCGCAGTCATCACCGACTACACTCGCAACGGAGTTTTTCTGAACGTTGACAATGACCTCATATTTCCATGCGCCCTCGTCAAAATGAAGTTCAGAGGAAGCAGTGCGATAGTCCATCTCGTAGTAGTATTCGGACATATCTCTGCGCTCGGTCTCGCTGGAATAGTGCCCCTTTTCAAGGTCAACCTTCTCGGTTTGCCCTTTTTGCACATAGATCTTATTGCTAGCGGAATAGACCTGCTCGGCCTTGACTTCTCTGTCATACACACGGTTGACGGTGAGTCCGCCATATGTCCCGTCATGAACAGCAACGGTTCTGCGGCCGACACTCATAATGCGGCTGACCACTACGGAGCCCATCTGCCAGTCATCCTTTCCGCCTTCACCCAGGCGGACGCTCATTCCGGTAAAGTGGTCAAGATTCTTAATGTCGACGATAAAGCTCAGGGAACCGCCCTGTCTCATGCAGTAGGCATAGTTGGCATCTGCGACGATTCCGGCGGAATTCTTACCGGGATTGTAGCCGTAGTAGCTCTGACAGCACTCGCTGAGGCTGTATTCCTGTGTCTGCAGTTCCTTGCCATCCATGGAAACGTAGGCAAAGGATACGATAACATCATCTGTTGTATCTGCAAAATTGACATCAGAAGTATTGACGGTTACAAGATATGAGTCTGAGAAATCCCTCTTGACTCCCTTCGTTGTTACATCCTCAATAGAATTGGGTGTATAGGTCTTGGACAGATCTACAAAGGTGAAGGTCTTGTCTGAGTCCTTATTCTCAAGGAAGGTGCCGCCGGCAACGTAGGTGGACCTGTACAGTTCCTTTGCTCTGGTGGTATCAACGGTACCGTTTACGGTAATGGGATTACCGCTGCTGTCCAGATCCAGGGCAATGAGACTCTCTCTGTCAGCAGTTCCCGTTGAGGTGCTCAGACCGCCGTAAACCGTAATGTCCTTTATGTTCAGGATGTCATTATCATCAAAGGGATTGTTGTAGTACAGGTTCATTCTGTCCAGAGTCTTGAAATCCGAAAGAGCTACGGAGAAGACTATGCTTTCGCCCTGCTGGGCAAAGGACAGGCTGGAACCGTCCGCCAGCTTAGACTGACGCCCGTTGAATACGCCTGCATTATTCGTTATGAAATCCATAACGGCATTGGAGAAAACAGGCAGACTGACGGATCTTGTATTGTCGTTGACGTCCTTGTACAGGATATTAGCGGTCAGCATTTCGGTGATGTTGAGCTTTCCGCCGGGGAGCTTGTTAAGACTCTCTATACCGGCCTCATAGCTGTCCATGATGTTGATGCTGAAAAACAGTACTGTGTCTGATCCGAATTGTTTTGTAACACCGCTCGGAGCTTCAATATACAGCGGATCCGACGAGTAGATTGTAAAAGAGAATAGTCCGGAGTTGACGAAACCGAGACTGTCTTCAAGTCTGCTGCCGACTCCTTTTCCGACAAGTGTTCCGCTGAAATCCAAGGAGAGGCTGTCAGTAACAAAGGTTCCCGATGTCAGCTGCACCTGAGGGAAAGGATCGCTGTCGGAAGCGATTCTGTATAAGGACCAGCCCTTCAGATCCCAGGAATCGTTACCTGTCGCTTCGCAGTAGAAATCGACGGACTGAAGTGAACTGATATAGTATTCGCTCTTAAAGCAGATACGTTCTACAGACTGTGAAGCAAAAGGAGTGGCCTTGAGCTGTGAATTGACAGACGGATACTTTCCGTTGTAAGCAGCAGGCATTGAAACGTACTTCTCCGCACCGCTGAGCCTTGCGGTAAGGTACGGAGCAAGCTTATCGCTCCCTGATGACTGGAGAACAGTGCTGAAGGACGAATACCTTGAACCGCTGAACTGCACGTTGCCTGCTCCCGGATAGGAACTGTTGCCGGCACCGGTGTGTACAACGTCCAGGTTAGACTCCGATACACCGCTGATCATCTGAAGCGTTTCATTGAAACCGGAGGGATAGTCTGTCTTTCCGGGGTAGAGTACTTCTTTGTGGGGAAAACCGTCCGCATCAAAGAACGATATGATGATGCTCCTGACGCAGTCACCGGGCTGGATGCCTGTCGTTACCTCCAGAACATACCAGTCCTGCCTGTTGACGTCTACCCTGACCCAGGAGGCTCCGTTCATAGTGTACATTTCGGATTTTGCGCTTCTGTCAATGGTCGGCTTATCATCGTCGTCATCACTGCCCGCATAGGCATACAGATCTGACATAGCGGCAGGGAAGATCCCCATACCTGACAGTATCATTGTTGCACTAAGCAATCCTGCTGTAATTTTTCTTAAAAGATTATTCATTGTACTAATGATTCTTCTTTCTGTTATACGCAATGAGCTGCTCAAGAGTGACCTCGAGAAGAGTCTCATCGCCGGAAATGAATTCATCAATTGCAGAATCCTCTTCTTCGGCCATGTTTTCAGCCTGCATGGAGAGGAAGTCCATAATATCAAAGGTGCTGCCGGGTTCATCATCGGCAGAGGATGCACCGGAAGCGCTGTCATTATTCTCGGTTTCAGAATCGAGAATATCGAAGATGCTGCCAAGGGCACCGCCGGAAGATGAAGGAGCTTCGGATCCTTCCTGTCTGTCGAAGCTGCCGGAAGGATTGAAGAGGCCGTCGTCCTCGTCGTCCTGAGCGATTCCGAAGACGGAGGATCTGGCGGGCTTTCTGACAGGCGCAGCGCCTTCTCTTTCCATTTCTTCCCTGACTGTTCTTCTGATCTCGTTTACGAGAGCCTGGGTACCCAGCTTGTCCACAAGACTTGCCAGCAGTTCTTCTGTCTTGGTGGAGCCTGCGTTCTGAATGACCACAGGTGCGATGCCCTGGGTAAGTGCCGAAACATCAAGACCGGACGGCAGATCCTCCGTGTTCCTTCTGCTCCAGATATTTTCAGTGTCCTTAGCGGAACTCTTATCATCTTCGCTTTCGCTGAAGGTGACTGTGCTTGCACTGAACTGCTCTGCTTCGTATTCATCCTCGGTAAGCTCGGAGAAGCTGACGTTTCCGACAAAGTCATCCTTAACGAGGACATCGTTGCCGCTGATCTTTCTTTCACTGAGCTTTGCTTCACGGACTGTTGCGGCATCGCCCATGTACTGGTTCCAGTTGGAATTGCCCTCTGCTCCGGTGAAGTAACCGGTCTCGAATCCCGGGTCGGAGAAAAGACTTGCAACACCGTCAGGAACTGTGATCTTAAAGCTTGAACGGGAGGTGGGGCTCATTACCGTGAAGGCCTCGCCTCTGCCCGCCTGAACGATCTGTTCCTGCTCGGCTTCATTGATGCCGCCGGCCTTTTCGTAGAGCTTGCACAGGTCGTCCATGTCGTTGGGAGACAGGGAGAAGATGAAGGAATACTGGCAGGCATTGATAATTGCCGAAGCCTTTCTCGCAATATCCTCACTGCCAACAAAGTCCTTGATGTTCTGGGTAATGACGATCTGCATACCGTTGTACTTACGGATACGCTTTGCCAGCTGGAACATGAAGTCCAGAGCGACGGGGTATTTGGCATCGATGAAGACGTGAGCTTCGTCGATTACGACAACGATCTTTCTGTTGAGCTTGTACTTTTCGTTGTAGGCTCTGTTCTTGATGATCTCGTTGTCTATGTATTTGAGGACCAGAAGCATCTGGGCATTCGCAATAGTGGAATTGCGGTTTGCCAGCAGGCTCTGGAAATTGAAAACGGTGAAGTTTTCTTCAGTGGTAATAGACGATGGACCGTTCCAAAGTACGGAGTTTCGGCCACCTGCCGCAAACTTGGAAACATAGTTCATAAGTGTGCGGAGCATAGTACGGATGTACTCGTTGTCAGTACGCTGGAACTCGCGGAGTATCTCGTCGTAGAGGTCGTCAAAGATGGGATAATCCTCGGGCTTGAGCTTGGAAAGGTCTGTGGTATCGTCTATGCCTCTGTTGGTATAAACACGGTCTACCAGATTATTCAGGTATTCAAGGGAATCCTTATCACAATCGGGGAGGATCTGACGGAAGAATTCTTCAAGGAACTGCAGGTGGGCAGCATAGCTTCCCGTTGCTCCGCCTTCGCTTTCTTCGTCATCAAGATTGGTGATGATGTTGAAGGGGTTCAGTCTGCCCTGCATGGCGTTGCCCACGTTGATGAATTTACCTTTAAGGTTCCTGGCAAGGACCGTATACTCATCTTCGGGGTCCAGAATGAAGATCTTGGCGTCGTCTGCTGCAAGATTAGCCAGAAGGGACTTGGTGGCGTAGGACTTACCGGAACCGGATTTACCTACGATGACCATGTTGGAGTTGACGCGCTCGGAGTCTCTTCTGAAGAAATCTACAAATACGGGAACACCGCCGTCGGAACCGATCTGAACACCGTTGGTATCCATTATGCTGGGGAAGACCCAGGGGAAGGAGGCAGCCATGGTGTTGGAGGGAATGCCTCTGCCCTTTTTCTCAAGAGGATCGTAACCGGAGATCTGTGATCCGATGAAGGCAGTCGCCTGATTGAACTCCATGTTGTTGAGTCTGAAGCCGGATTCGCTCCAGATCCTGCGGACCGCCTTTTTCATGTTGGAGATCACGGCGCGGTAGCTTCCTTCAAAGTCCTTGGTCTGATTTTTGGTCAGAACTGCGTCGTATGCGCTGACGTAAATATTGACATTGAGCAGCTGCTCATTGTCGCCCTGAAGCATGGACAGCAGGGTCTGCAATGTATCTGCGTGAGCCTGTGCTTCCATTACTTCCGAATCAGTCCTGGCGCTCATGATCTTGGCGCGCAGCTCAGACAGAGACCTGTCGATAGCACTGATGGCCTTTGTGTTCACCATAGGCTTCATTTTGACGACGACCTTGGTGGAGGGATATGTCATGAGAGAAGCCAGCCACGCGTCATCAACAGCGACAGGGAAATTTGTCACTCTGAAATTATGGGAGAGAATACCGTCGATCCTTGTGGTCCTTGCATTGAAGAGGACTTCCTGAGGCATGGCCCAGAGAGCATAGTCTCTGGGAAGTATGCTGTCGATCTCATGCTCGTCAAAGTCCAGACTGTTGCTGTACTTGAGCATAAGAGCAAGGCCCTTGTCATCAAGGCGAACGGGAGACATGTCGTAGCGCGACAGAGTGTCCATCGCACTGTCGACAGTGTAGTCCAGCTGGTGCTTGTCGGAATCGAAGAAGATCAGATAGTAGAAGGGAACTACGACCTTGTTCTCATTTCTGAGAGCAAGGAGTCTGTTGATGCGGTCGTAGACGATGCCGATCCTTGCCTTCAGCTCCTGCTCGTTGATGAAGCCCTCCTCAAAGGAATTCTTCAGTTCATCAAGCTTGCTGTATTCAAGGGTGATGTAGCCGTCGTAATCAATGGGGCGCTCAAGCTTTACAATGTTTGCGCTGAATTCCGGATTGATGGAGCGGAGCACCGCACCGAGACCGGCTTCAATGGAGCTGTTTCTTCTTATCTGACTGAAGAAACGGAATTCAACACCCGGGATTTCCAGAGCAGCGCCGTAATACTGTCCGTTGTATTCAATGTAGCCATCGGCAATTCCCGTAAAGGCGGAAAGTTCGTGCATCTCGCCTATGGCGTCGGACTTGCCGTTGATCTTTTCATCTTTCTTTGCGGCAGCCTGTTCTGCTCTCTTAAGCCAGATGGCGTCTTCCTGTTCCTTGGTAAGAACGCCGCTCTTGAGCTTCCTGTCGTCTTCCTTACGTTCTTCCTTCTCGGCCTTGCGGCGGGCCTTCTTTTCTTCCTTGGTCTCAACGATGGCAGGACCGTCAGGGTCCTTTCTGTTGCCTTCGTCGTCGAAAAGGATATCGAAAGCCACCTGCTTATCACCCTTCTCAAAGCGCGCAGCAAGTTCCTCGTCATTCTGGTCTCTGTCAAACTTGCGCTTGAAGGAGAAGTGACGGACCATGTTGATCACATAGATGTAGTTAGGCTCCTTGTCGATCCTGACCAGAAGCACGGTGAAGATCAGCAGAATTACCGCCAGGTAGATGATTTTAAAAGATAGGTTGGAAAGAACGATGAGAGCCATCAGTATGATGCCGATAGCCGCAACGAGCATATCCCAAAGGCTTATGCCCTTGAATATCTCAACCTGTATTTTTGTTTTGCCTGGAATTATTCTCATTTATCAACCCTCTTTTTAACCTTTGGGGTTCTTGTTTCTTGATGTGACTGAATTGTTAACGGGGTTCTTCGGGGGTGGAGGTACCTGAGGCGCCTGAGAGGGAGCTTTCACATTTGTTCCGTTATTCTGTCCCTTTGCACCGGGAACCTGAGAAGTGTTCTCATTCGTTTTGGGATTGCCGGAAGCCTGAGGATTCGACAGGTTGGCCGGCTGGTTGGAAGGCTGGGTATTAGGCGCACTGGAGGACTGATCCGGGCCACCGGATCCTCCGCCGGGACC
>JAKSSR010000047.1 GCA_024402995.1 Clostridia bacterium
GCCATCGCCTGGGCAAAGAACCTTGGCATCACCTCCGGAAAGACTGACGGAACCTTTGGCGTAGGCAATACCGTTACCAGAGAACAGGTAGTCACCTTCCTCTGGAACTATGCCGGTCAGCCTGAACCTCAGGCTTCCGCATCCTTCGACGACGTTGCGGCAGACGCATACTTCGCAAAGGCTGTAGCCTGGGCGAAGGAAGAAGGCATTACTTCCGGCATCGGCGGCGGCAAATTCGGCGTCGGTCAGGTCTGCGCAAGAGAGCAGATCGTTACTCTCATGTACAACTATTTCGCAGAAAAGTAAAAGCTAAAAAGCCTTGAAAATCAACGCTTCCCGTGATAAACTTATTCGGTTAAAGGAATACACTTTGTGTTCCGGAGAGATCCGGCTGAGAGGGAAGCAGGTGAGAGTCCTGCGCGGTCCCGCCACTGTAAGCGATGAGCCTGAGCAAAGCCATTGGGAAACTGAGAAGGTGCTTTAGGCAGTGAGGCGCAAGTCAGGAGACCTGCACAGAGTTTAAGCGCGCGGCGAGGAAACCGCAAGGCTATGAAATTACAGCAAAAACGGGCTGTGGAAGCAATTCCGCAGCCCTGTTTTTTGTCATAAAAGGAGTTTGAAAATGAAACAGATCATCAAGAGAGGCGTAAGTATACTGCTGGCAATGTGTCTTTTAGTGACCATGTCCGTTTCCGCTTTTGCCGCCTCTTCAGCAGACCTTAAAAGTCTGGTCACCAAGTCCGCTGAAAACATGGTCAGCGCAGTGCGCAATCCACAGGCCGGCTCCATAGGAGGCGAGTGGGCTGTACTGGGCCTTGCAAGAAGCGGATGCGCCGTTCCCGAAGGGTATTTCGAAGGATACTACGCAACCATTGAGGCATACGTAAAGGCCTGCGGCGGTGTCCTTCACGAAAAGAAATATACCGAATATTCCCGTGTCATCATTGCCCTGACTTCCATAGGCAAGAACCCTGCCGACGTTGCAGGCTATAATCTTCTGACACCTCTCGGTGACTACGAAAAAACGATCTGGCAGGGACTGAACGGTCCTATCTGGGCTCTCATTGCTCTTGACTCCGGAAACTACCCCATGCCCCAGAACCCTCAGGCTGCTACTCAGGCAACCAGAGATATGTACGTTGACCGTATTCTTGCCTGCCAGCTTAACGACGGCGGCTGGAATCTGACCACTCAGGGCGGTGAAGGTGCCGCTGATACCGACATGACAGGTATGGCTCTTCAGGCTTTAGCAAAATACACAGACCGCAAGGACGTTGCGGCAGCAGTGGAAAAGGGCCTGGCCTGCCTGTCCGCTCTTCAGAACAGCAGCGGAGGTTTCTCCAGCTGGGGAACCAGCAACAGCGAAAGCTGCGTACAGGTAATCGTCGCTCTTTGTGAACTCGGCGTAGATCTCAACGATTCACGTTTCGTTAAAAACGGTAAAACTCTTCTTGATAACCTGCTTAGCTTCCGCAATTCCGACGGCAGCTTCAAGCACACCTACGAAGGCTCCGGCAGCAATCAGATGGCGACGGAGCAGGGCTTCTACGGACTGGTTGCTGCGTGGCGCAGTCAGGAAGGCAAGAACAGCCTGTATCGCATGAGCGATGCAATTAATATCGGAAGCAGCGCTGAAACCCAAAAGGGCAGCGGTCTTCCCGGAAAGCACGAAGACGTCAAGACTGTTCCCATTACCAAACCCGGAACTACTTTTGAAGACGTAATGTATTCCGACAGTATCACCGCCATTGAATCTCTTGCTGCAAGAGACATTATCAACGGCATGGGCGGAGGTCTCTTCGCTCCTGAAGCAACAATGACCAGAGCTCAGTTTGCCGCCATAGTCGTCAAGGCTCTGGGACTTACTCCCAAGGCTAACGGCAAATTTGCCGACGTTGCTTCCACTGCCTGGTATGCCGGTTTTGTGGGAACTGCCAATACCTATGGCATAGTCAGCGGAAGATCCGAGACAAGCTTTGACCCGGAAGGAACCATTACCCGTCAGGAAGCCGCCGTCATGGTCGCAAAGGCTGCAAAGCTCTGCGGACTTGATATTTCTATGACGAGTTCCATGACCCGCGATATGCTGGCTCAGTTCGGAGATTACAGAACTATAGCCTCCTGGGCTCAGGAAGCCATGGCATTCTGCTATGACACGGATATTCTTGATCAGTCAGCCCTGAATGCCGAACCGGTAAGAGCTATTCGCCGCGACGAGATCGCCCAGATGATATTCAATCTGCTCAATGTGGCAAATCTTATGTAAAACGAGGAAAAACTAATGTGGTTTCAGAAAAATAAATGGAAAATCATAGTTCCGGCTTTGATAGTCCTTGCCCTGGTAATTTCCTTCTTCTGCGGAGGGAAAATGCCGGAAAGCGCAAAGAATCAGACAGTGGCCACAGAGATGACCGATGTGGAAAGCGGATCCGAGCCTATTCTCGATTCTGATATTCTTATTGCCGATGAAAGTCAGCAGCCTGAATTACCTCAGGAGGAAATGGCGCCCGTTACGGCAGACGAAACGGTGGAAGCAGAAGAGACTCTCCCCGCCGAACAGACCGAAGAGATCGCTGAGAAGCCTGACGCTGCGGACGTAAGTGCTGCCGCAGAGGAAACTCCCGCAAAGACCGAGGAGGTTGTCACAGAGGCCCCTGCGGAGCAGTCTGCTGCCGAAACTCCTGCCGCGGAGCCTGAACAGCCGACTATGATCATAGATCCCGCAACGGGAAAGGATCAGTACCTGACGGACCCTGTTCCCGAAGGAAAGCCTCTGCCTGTAGAACCTCAGAACGTTGTTGTTGGCGATGCCGCTTATACCTGCACAATTTCCATATCCTGCGAGACTATTCTTGACAATATGGATCTTTGTGATGAGGAGAAGGTTGAGCTTGTCCCCGAGGACGGCTGGATACTTCAGCCTGTAAGAGTCACATTCTATGAAGGCGAAAGCGTGTTCAATGTTCTGCAGCGTGCCTGCAAGCAGAACAAGATCCACATGGAGTTTGAAAATACCCCTATTTACAACAGTGCCTACATTGAAGGCATTCACAATCTTTACGAATTTGACGTCGGCGAACTGTCCGGCTGGATGTACAAGGTCAACGGCTGGTTCCCCAACTACGGCTGCAGCCGTTATCAGCTGAAGGACGGAGACGTTGTCTGCTGGGTCTACACCTGCGATCTAGGCTGTGACGTAGGCGGCGGATACGCCATCGGAGAGTAAAATGCGAAGCACGGATACCTTTTCTTCTTTTCATCCTGTCATAAACTTTTTATACTTCGCTCTGGTCCTGATCTTTTCCATGTGCCTCATGCACCCGGTCTGCCTGCTCATTTCTCTGGTATCGGCCCTGGTTTACTGCTTTTATCTTAAAGGACGCAAGGCCCTGAAGTTTTCCCTGGGCGTCATGCTGCCCATGATGGTCCTTGCGGCTCTGGTCAATCCGGCGTTCAACCACGAAGGCGCCACCATACTTACTTACCTGCCTTCGGGAAATCCCCTGACTCTGGAAAGCATGATCTACGGCATTGCGGCGGCAGTAATGCTTGCCGCGGTCATTGCCTGGTTTACCTGCTATAACGAGGTCATGACCTCGGACAAGTTCGTTTACCTTTTCGGACGCATTATTCCGGCACTGTCTCTTGTACTGAGCATGACTCTGCGCTTCGTTCCCAAGTTCAAAGCCCAGATCAAGGTCGTATCCAACGCTCAGCGCTGCATAGGACGTGATGCCTCAAACGGAAGCCTCATCCAGCGCTTAAAGAACGCAGTGACCATTCTTTCCATTATGGTCACCTGGAGCCTTGAAAATGCCATTGAGACGGCAGACAGCATGAGAAGCCGCGGATACGGTCTTCCCGGACGCAGCGCTTTTTCTATTTACCGCTTTGATGACCGTGACAAGTCAGCCCTTTGGTGGCTGCTTTTCTGCGGTTGCTATATTATCTGCGGCTGGTGGGTCGGCGGCCTTAAATTCCGCTATTATCCCACTATGAAAGGCGTTAAAACAACAGCCTTTTCCGTCAGTTTTCTTCTGGTGTACCTGGCTCTGTGCCTTACGCCCTTATTCGTTGATCTTAAGGAGGATCGTAAGTGGAAGCATTCACAGTCCGCAATTTGACATTTTATTATCCGGAGCAGGATAAGGCCACACTGCGCGACGTGAATTTTTCTGTGGAGCAGGGAGAGTTCGTCACCCTATGCGGACCGTCGGGCTGCGGAAAATCCACTTTGCTGCGTCAATTGAAGCCCACTCTGGCTGCCCACGGCATACTTCAGGGAAGTATTAAGTTTGAGGGCGAAGACCTGTCAAAGCTGGATCAGCGGGCTCAGTCGGAGCGCATAGGCTTTGTGCAGCAGTCTCCCGAAAACCAGATCGTCACCGACAAGGTGTGGCACGAACTTGCCTTCGGCCTTGAGTCTCTGGGTTACGATACGCCTGCCATTCGCGGAAGAGTTGCTGAAATAGCATCCTTCTTCGGAATCGAAAACTGGTTTTATAAAAACGTAACTGAACTTTCCGGCGGTCAGAAGCAGCTTCTGAACCTGGCCTCCATTATGGCCATGCAGCCGGATATCATCATTCTTGACGAGCCTACCAGCCAGCTGGACCCCATTGCCGCTTCCGATTTCCTGGCTACAGTAGGGAAGATCAACAGAGAGCTGGGCACCACAGTTATCATGACTGAACACCGTCTGGAAGAGGTCTTTCCCATGACGGACAGAGTTCTTGTCATGGATCAGGGCACTCTCATTGCCGACGGAACTCCGGCTGAGGTCGGTACCCGTCTTAAAAATGCCGGTCACTCCATGTTTCTCTCCATGCCCACGGCCATGCGTGTCTGGGCCGCTGTTGAAAATGAGAAGGACTGTCCCGTAACAGTCCGCGACGGCAGAAACTGGATGGACCGCTTTACTGCTCAGCATTCCCTTGCTCCTCTGCCTGAAGCGCCTCAGCCCATTAAGCTTGAGGACACGGCCATTGAGTTGGAAGACGTCTGGTTCAAGTACGAAAAGGACAGTCCCGACGTAGTAAAAGGCCTGAGTTTTTCAGTTAAGAAGGGCGAATTCGTTGCCCTTATGGGAGGAAACGGAACCGGCAAATCCACAACACTTTCAATTATAGGCGGACTGCGCCAACCCTACCGCGGACAGTGCAGGATCTGCGGCTCAGTAGGTGTCCTTCCCCAGAATCCACAGACTCTCTTTGTAAAGAAGACGGTCAGAGAAGACCTCTTTGAGATTTTCAAAGGGACCAGGGAATCAGAGGATATGCAGAACAAGAAGGTGGCCAGAGTCGTAAAGCTCTGCCGCCTTGAGGCTCTTCTGGACAGACATCCCTATGACCTGTCCGGCGGTGAGCAGCAGCGTGCGGCCCTTGCAAAGGTTCTGCTTCTTTCCCCTGATATTCTGCTTTTAGACGAGCCTACCAAGGGCCTTGATGCGGAGTTCAAACAGAGCTTTGCCGTGATCATTAAAACCCTTCAGAGAAGCGGCGTGACCGTATTCATGGTCAGCCACGACGTGGAATTCTGCGCCGAATACTGCGACCGCTGCGCTCTCTTCTTCGACGGAAACGTTGTAACTGACAACAGGCCCAGAGAATTTTTCTCCGGCAACAGCTTCTATACAACGTCCGCCAACAGAATGGCCAGAAATTACCTGCCTCAGGCTGTGACTGCCTCAGACGTGATCTGCGTCTGCGGAGGAGACGTTCCTCCTCAGCCTCAGCTTCCCACTGACATTCCTGATCTGCCGGAGCCTGCCGAAGACAGTCCAGGTGCAGTACCTAAGGCTTTACCCCTGTGGCGCAAGCTCATTGCGGCCCTTGCCGCTATTGCCGTTCTCGTGGGCTTTGTCCAGACTCTCTCCATTACGGATCTTTCAAGCATGATCAACAGCGAAGGCGTGAACACAGACTTTGCCGAAAATTTATGGTTCTTCGTGACCATAGGCGGTCTTGTGGCCTTTGCCCTTGCCGTAAGCAGAAAGGCTCCTCCGACAAAAGCGCCCCTGCAGGTCAGCAGGGAAAACCGCAAACTCAGCAAACGTACTCTTGCGGCCACTGTCCTCATATTGCTCATGATCCCCTTTACTCTGTTCATCGGAGTATATTACCTGGGCGGCATGCGCTATTATTTCATAGCCTTGCTCATACTTCTGGAAACCATGATTCCTTTCTTCCTTGTTTTTGAAGGAAGAAAGCCTCAGGCAAGAGAACTGGTCGTCATTGCCGTGCTCAGCGCCATAGGCGTTGCCGGCAGAGCTGCCTTCTTTATGCTTCCAAACTTCAAGCCGGTACTGGCTCTGGTCATTATCAGCGGCGTTGCTCTGGGAGGAGAATCCGGTTTCCTCATAGGCGCCATGACCATGCTGGTCTCCAATGTCCTCTTCGGACAGGGCCCCTGGACTCCCTGGCAGATGTTTGCCATGGGCATCATAGGTTTTCTTGCCGGAGTTCTCTTCCGCAAAGGTCTTCTGCGCCGCAGCCGCGGCCCCCTCTGCGTTTTCGGAGCTCTCAGCGCCATTGTGATCTACGGCGGCATAATGAACCCTGCGGCAGCCCTGATCTGGGCACACACCCTGAATAAGCAGATGCTTTTAAGCTACTATCTGTCGGGTTTCCCCGTGGATCTGGTCCATGCAACTGCAACAGTTCTGGTTCTGTGGTTCTTCGCAGAGCCAATGCTCGAAAAATTAGATAGGATCAAGGTCAAATACGGCCTTGTTGAGTAAAAAGAAAGGAAGAAGAAAATGAAGAAAATCAGCGCCCTCATCCTGGCAGCCATTATGGTCTTTGCCTCCGTCGTCACTGTCTTTGCTGACGGCGCAGCCACACTTATCGCTCCTGCTCCCGCGGCACAGCCCTTCAGCGCAGCGACCGCAGACGGTACCGCTCTTGAACAGATCGAAAAAGAAGCAGCAGGCTACACCTACGTAAACTGGAGCAATGTTGCTTCTACTGTTGATCTCTACACCGTTACCGTTCCTGCCGGAACCGAAAGCGTCAAGCTTTCCTTCGACAGCGAAAAGCTTTGCTACAATTACGCATTTACCGGCGAAGGCGCTCCCTCCGTCACCGATGCCGATTATCTCAGCGGCGCAGTTGCCGACGACGTAGTCCAGAGCGGTTTAGTCACTTTCACCGTTCCCGTAGACAGCCAGGTCATGAACTACGACGGCACCACTGCTCCCGCAGACGGTGTCATCGACTTTGTTCAGATCCAGACTCCCTATGACGAAGCATGGAATTCCGACGTTCTCTTTGCAATTACCTTCGCTTTTGAAAAGGAAGATGAACTCATCGCTTCCGTATTCAGCGATGTTGCTTCCGACGCAGATTATGCTGCAGCGATCAACTGGGCATATTCCAAGGGCATTACCGCAGGTATGGGCAACGGCAAGTTCGGCGTTGGCAAGACGGTTACCAGAGCTCAACTGGTCACTTTTGTCTGGAATCTCGCCGGCCAGCCTGAAAGCAAGACTGCTGTTGAAACCGTTTTCTATAACGATATTACCGCAGATAAGTATTATACCGAAGCTATTGACTGGGCCTACAGAAACCGGATCATCGACGGTGTTGAACCTCACACCTTCGGCGCAGCTATGGCTGCTGAACATTCAGACCTTGTCGCTGTTCTTGCTGCATACGCAGGAAAGACTGCTGAAGAAGTAGAATCCGCAGTGCCCGCAGGCACCAACAGAGAAGACGTTGTCATGGCTATCTACAACCTCTTTAAGTAATTGATGAAAACCGACAGTATAATAAACAGAATATATTTATCAGGCATAGACTCCGAGGCTTTTGCAATTGCGAAGGCCTCGGGTTTTGGCTTTGAGGAGACCGCATTTTGCTGGGCTCCCATGATGGAAGATGCCGATGCTCTCAGAGACGGAGAGGAAAGGGCGCAGGCCGGGCTTTCCGGATGGTTCCACGCTCCCTTTGCGGAACTGATACCCTGTTCAATAGACCCTCTGGCAGTTGAAAATACAAGGAAACGCTACCGCCAGGCCATTGATCTTGCACTTAAGCTGGGTTATCGCCGCATGGTTTTTCATGGAGGTTTTATTCCCCAGGTCTATTTCCCCCAATGGTACGTTGAAAGGACTGTGTTATTCTGGGAGAATTTTCTCAATGAAGTGCCGGAAGATGTTATGATCGCCCTGGAAAACGTCATGGAACCGTCGCCGGAAACTCTTGTAAGCATAGTTTCTGAGGTAAACGATAAAAGGCTTGGTCTGTGCTTAGACGTTGGCCATGCCAATACCAATGTCAGCAAGACGGCACCAATAGATTGGGTTGAGCCTTTCGCGCCCTATCTCAAACACGTTCATCTCCACAACAACGACGGCGACTGGGATCTTCACCGCAGTCTTGGAGACGGAACCATAGACATGGAGGCCGTCCTGAAAAAACTTATTGTTACTGACTGCACTTTCACCCTTGAAGACAGAAACTGCGCAGGCTCCATTGCCTGGCTCAAAGAAAAAGGTTTTATTTAAAATGGAAAGCAAACTCAGGGAAATCATCAAAAGCATATCTGCCGCAGATGCTGCAGCGGTCAAGGCCGCAGAGGAAAGACAGGCCAAGCTTGCCAAGCCTCCCGGAAGCCTGGGAGTTCTTGAAGACATATCCGTAAAGCTGGCCGGCATTACGGGACAGGTAAAAAACAAGGTGGACAATACCCGCATACTTGTCTTTGCCGCCGATAACGGTGTGGTCAGTGAAGGAGTTTCCTGCACTCCCCAGAGCGTTACCGCAAGTCAGGTCATGAACATGACGCGCCATAAGACCGGCATGTCTACCCTGGCAAAGGAGTTCGGATGTTCCATCGAGATCTACGACATGGGTATAGCCACGCCCTACAATGGCACCGGCATCATCAACCGAAGCCTGGGAGCCGGAACTGCAAATATTGCAGAGGGGGCCGCTATGACCAGAGAAGCTTGCGTCACTGCCATTATGACCGGCATTGAAGCCGCTGACAGAGCTGCTGCCGACGGCATTCAGGCTGTGGGCATAGGCGAAATGGGCATTGGTAACACCACAACCAGCGCCTGCGTTTTGGCCGCTCTTACAGGGTCAGACGCCCAACAGGTCTGCGGAAGGGGAGGCGGTCTTACAGACACTGCCTTTGAGCATAAAAAAGAAGTAGTTGCCAGGGCCCTTGAAGTGAACAAGCCTCAAAGGGACGACCCCATTGACGTTCTCGCCAAGGTTGGAGGCTTTGACCTTGCCGCCATGACCGGCGCTTTCATAGGCTGCGCGAAGAGCAGGATCGCTGCAGTAGTCGACGGCTATATTTCAACGGTCGCGGCCCTTTGCGCCGTAAGACTTTGCCCTGCTGTAAGGGACTATATTTTCCTGTCTCACGCATCCTTTGAGGTAGGCTGCCGCATTGCTCAGGAGGCGCTGGATCTGAAGCCCTGTCTCCTTTTGGGAATGCGTCTTGGGGAGGGCAGCGGATGCCCCATTATGTTCCAGGTCATGAGAGCCGCCTGTTCCATTATCTGCGACATGGCCAGCTTTGAAGAAGCCGCCATCAATGACTCCTATCTGGAAGAAATACGCAGAATAGACGGGTTTACGGTGAAAAAATGAAGATACTTATTTTAGGCGGAAGCAAAAGCGGAAAAAGCAGTACGGGGCAGGAACTCTGCCGCCGTCTGGCTCAAGGTCCGCTTATTTACTGGGCTACCATGGAACCCTGCGATTCCGAAGATGAAGCAAGAATAGTCCGCCATATTGAAGATCGTGACGGTATGGGCTTTGAAACTATCGAAAAAGGCCGTAATATAAGAGATGCTCAGGTCCCCGCCGATTCAACCATAATGTTCGATGCGGTCACCGCTCTGCTTGCCAATGAAATGTTCGGAAAGGGCTGCGTGGATAGGGATGCCGGTCTGCGGGTTATTGAAGACCTTGCGGATCTGAGCGGCCGCTGCTCAAATATTGTCTGTGTCTGCGATGAGATCTGGCGCGACGGCACTGTTTACGATGAAACCACAGAGCTTTATCGCAGGGAGCTTGCTCTTGTCTGCAGAAAGCTGGCAGAGAGTTTCGACGTAGTAGGCGAGGTCTGCTGCGGCATAGTAAAATGTTATAAAGGAAGTCTCAATGAAATACTGGATTGACGGTTTTTTCATGGCATGGGGCATGTTTCTAAGGATCCCCGTGCCTGTAAATGCATGGAATGAAAATTCAAGAGCTAAGATGCTGGCATGCTTTCCCCTCATAGGCGCCATGGCCGGGGGCGTTGAAATTGCCGCATACTATCTCTTCAGATGGGCGCCGGCCGGCATACTTGCCCTCATACTCTGCGCTGTTCCCTGGCTGGTCACGGGCTTCATGCATTTAGACGGTTTTATGGACGTCTGCGACGCCGTCCTGTCTTCAAGAAAGCTTGAAAGACGTAGAGAAATACTTAAGGATTCTCATTGCGGTTCCTTTGCCGTAATATCAATGGTTCTTCTCGCCCTGGCTCAGTGGAGTGCCTTTTTCAGCGCTGCCGAGATAAAGCCCTTCGTGCTGCTCATGATTCCTGTCTGCACCAGAGCCTGCGCATATTTCGCTCTGTCCCTGATAAAGCCCATGGACTGCAGTCAGTACGCGGGAATGAAAAGAGACAAAACCGCAACCGTAGTCTGTGCAGTATTTCTTGCTCTGTCCATTACTCTGCCTGTCTTTACTTCTGGACTGACCGGTCTTGCCGTAGTGGGCTGCGGACTTGTATATGCTCTTGCCTGCCTTTGGGGCTGCAGAAATCTGGGCGGGATCAACGGAGATATTTCCGGCTTTGCCCTGTCTCTCGGAGAAATGGCAGGTTACCTGCTCATGGCTGTTATTTAGGTGAAAATATGATACTGATCATCGGAGGTTCCTATCAGGGAAAGCTCAGCTGGGCTGTTTCCCGTTACGGAATAAAAGAAAATGAAATACTGGATCTGGCTGTAAGTGATCCCCTTCCCGGTTATGGCTGCTACACTCATTTTGAAAGCCTGACCCGTCGTTATGATGATGTCAGCCAGTGGCTGCCCTTGTTCAAGGACGCTGTGGTCATCAGCCGCGAGTTGGGCTGCGGAGTAGTCCCCATGGATGCTGAAGAAAGAGTCTGGAGGGAACGTCACGGCGTACTGCTGAAGAAAATCGCTTCAGGCTCGGACAGCGTAGTCCGTATTTTCTGCGGTTTCCCGGAGGTGCTGAAATGAAACTCATACTCATTCGCCACGGCCTGACAGATGCTTTGGAGCAGCATCTTTACTATGGGGCAGCCGACGTTTCCGTTAACGAAAAGGGCATGGAGGCTCTGAAAGCTCTGCGGGAAGAGATCGACTATCCTTTGGGAGAACGCTACTATACCTCGGGCATGCTGAGAGCAGAGCAGACCTTTGAGATCATTTACGGAAAGCGGGAACATGGTGTTATTCCTCAGCTTAAGGAAATGAATTTCGGCATCTTTGAAATGAAGAGCTACGAGATGCTCAAGGATCAGCCCCTTTATCAGCAATGGATCACCGGAGATTATGTACGCAATGTGGCTCCGGAGGGGGAAAGCTTTGAGATCATGGGAAAGCGCTGCGCTGCTGCCGCTGAAAAGCTGGCTGCGGAGTCCGTCGATACCGTGGCCGTCTGTCATGGAGGCGCTATTTCAGCCATCATGAGCCATTACTTCGGCGGAGACAATCCCTATGCTCATATTCCCGATCCCGGCCGCGGCTTCGTCATAGAAATTGACGATGACAGTCACAAGGCCCTGAGCTTTTATCAAGTGTAACTGTAATTCCTGCGAAAAATATATTAAAATCTAGTTGTATATAAATCACCCTGACTATTTCTCAAGAGAAAAGAAAGGAGCATAAATGGAAAAGGTCTACGAATTCCTTAAAGCATGCGAAACTTATTATCTTGCAACCGATGACGAGGGTCAGCCCAGAGTCAGACCCTTCGGCACTATCGATATCTTCGAAGGCGGCCTCTACATTCAGACCGGCAAGAAGAAAGACGTTTCAAAGCAGATGCACAAGAATCCCAAGATCGAGATCTGCGCTTTTAACGGCGGAGACTGGATCAGAGTCGCCTGCAAGGCTGTTGAAGACGACAGAGTCGAGGCCAGAAAGCACATGCTTGACAGCTATCCCGACCTTCGCCATATGTATGACGAAAATGACGGCAACACCGAAGTCTTTAAGCTTACAGAAGGCACCGCCACCATCAGTTCCTTTACCAAGGCTCCTGAGACCATCAAGTTTTAATGCGGTATAAAAACGTCGTAAAAGCCCGTTTTATTTCAAGGCCCAACAGGTTCATCGCCAACGTAAATGTGGACGGTGAGACAGTCGTTTCTCACGTAAAGAACACCGGTCGCTGCAGGGAACTTTTAGTCCCGGACGCAGCAGTCTATCTTGAGGATTTTGACGGACGCATGGGGACCCGCAAACTCCGTTATTCCCTTATTGCCGTTGAAAAGCAGGGACTTCTGATAAACATGGACTCCCAGGCTCCCAATAAGGTGGCCGAAGAAGCTCTCAAAAGCGGGGCAATAGGTTTTGAGGAGCTTGGACCTCTGTCCATCGTAAAGCCTGAAACTGTCTATGGAGATTCACGCTTCGATTTCTACGTGGAGAGCGAAGGCGGAAAGAAGGGTTTCATAGAAGTAAAGGGCTGTACCCTTGAAGACAACGGAATCTGCAGCTTCCCCGACGCTCCTACGGAACGCGGTGTAAAGCATGTAAACGAACTGGTCAAGGCAAAGGAAGAAGGCTATTTCGCGGCCATACTTTTCATCGTCCAGATGCAGGGCATGAAATACTTTGTTCCCAACGATGAAACCCACAAGGTCTTCGGCGACGCTTTAAGAAAAGCCGCCGCTTCCGGAGTAAGGGTACGCGCCTTTGAATGCAGGGTCACGCCTGATACTTTAGATGCCGACAGGGAAATAGAAGTGCGTCTGTGAGGGTTTACGCTGCCGCGAAAATATTGACAAACTTTTAACAAAAGATGATTGACAAAAAAATAACGAGTGATAGAATTGAATTGCGGGTACGATCTTTCTCCCGCTTTTTAGGAATTGGAGGCTTTAACAATGGCATTTGTTGAACTCGAAAAGAAGGGACTTATCGGTGTTCTCACCATTAACCGTCCCGAAGCACTCAACGCTCTAAACGACCAGGTGATCAGCCAGCTTTCAGAGGTTCTGGATACTGTCGATCCCGGCGAGACCCGCTGCCTCATCGTTACCGGCGCAGGCTCAAAGGCTTTTGTGGCAGGCGCTGATATCGCTCAGATGAGCAAGCTTACCAAAGAAGAGGGAACCGCATTCGGCAAGCTGGGCAATGACGTATTCCGCAAGCTGGAAACTCTGCCCATCCCCACTATTGCCGCTGTCAACGGTTTTGCCCTCGGCGGAGGCTGCGAACTGTCTATGAGCTGCGACATCCGTCTGGCATCAGAGACCGCGGTTTTCGGTCAGCCTGAAGTCGGCCTGGGGATCACTCCCGGTTTCGGCGGAACCCAGCGCATGGCTCGTCTCGTAGGCCCGGGCAAAGCAAAAGAACTTATTTATACAGCAAGAAATATCAAGGCTCCCGAAGCACTGGCAATCGGACTCGTTCAGGCAGTATATCCTGCTGAAGAGCTGATGGCAGAGGCTGAAAAGATGGCAAACCGCATTGCCGGCAATGCTCCCATCGCTATCAGAGCCTGCAAGAAGGCAATCAACGACGGTCTGCAGACAGACATGGACAAGGCAGTTGAAATTGAAGAGGAACTTTTCGGATCCTGCTTCGATACAGCTGACCAGAAGAACGCCATGACCGCTTTCCTCGAAAAGCGCAAGCATGATCCGTTCGAAAACAAGTAAACGTGATATAATCTATATACGTATTTTTCCTTTTTATCATTTGTGGAGGTAACTCGAATGAAAGTAGCAATTTTTGGCGCAGGCACCATGGGTTCCGGCATCGCTCAGGTTTTCGCACAGAAGGGCCATCAGGCTTATATGTACGCAAGTAGCGTAGCATCCGCTCAGAGACATAAGGACAAGCTTGCAGCATCCTTTGACAAGAGAATCGCAAAGGGCAAGATGACCGAAGAACAGAAGAACGCCATCATGGATAACATCTTCGTAGACGAAAAGGCTGCAGCAGCTGATGCTGACCTCATCATCGAGTGCGTCAAGGAAGATATGGCAACCAAGAAGGAACTCCTCAACGAGCTGGACGCAATGTGCAAGCCCGAGACCATCTTCGCTTCCAACACTTCTTCCCTCTCCATCACCGAAATGGCTAACGG
>JAKSSR010000048.1 GCA_024402995.1 Clostridia bacterium
TATGGCATATGCATCACTCCTTGGTGTGGCATGTATCAACTTTAAGGCTGACCAGACCATAGTCGGTACAGCACTTAATATGCTGGGTACAGCGGCCGCAACAGTTATCGTCAAGGCTATCAACACAGCAGTAAACCCCGATGACGTCTCTTCGGAAATCGCCTATATTGAGCAGAAAAAGTGCTTTACCGTTTACTTCGGATCCTTTGAATTCAACTGGTTCATGGTCGTAGCGCTTATTGCCCTTGTCCTTGCTTACATCATGCTGTATAAGACACGCTTCGGTCTCAGACTCATGGCCTGCGGCGAGCATCCTCAGGCTGCTGATTCCGTAGGTATCAACGTTTATAAAATGCGTTGGTCCGGCGTTCTTCTGTCCGGCATGCTCGGAGGCTTGGGAGGTATCTGCTACATTCTTGCAGGTGTATCACAGTGGAAGTTTGAAAACGGCGTCGCCGGTTTCGGTTTCCTTGCTCTGGCAGTAATGATCTTCGGTCAGTGGAAACCGACAAGAATAGCTCTTGCCGCATTGCTTTTCGGCTTCTTCAGAGCTCTCAGCAATGTTTATGCCGGCTTTGATATTCTTTCCGCTCTCAATATTCCCGGCACAGTCTACAACATGATGCCCTACATCATTTCTCTGGTTGTTCTCGCATTTACTTCCAAGAAGAGCAGAGCGCCTAAGGCTGAGGGTATCCCCTACGATAAAGGAGCCAGATAGATGGCACAGCTTTATTACCGTTTCAGCACCATGAATGCTGGCAAATCAATAGAACTCATCAAGGTCGCCTATAACTACGAAGAGCGTGGTAAACACGTTTTGGTAATGGCTCCGTCTATTGATGATCGCTATGGGGTAGGCAAAATCACCAGCCGTATCGGCATCGGCCGTGACGCAGTCATCATTGACAGCGGGATGAATTTGCTTGATTATTATCTTGAGCAGGAGAGTAAGCAGCATGTAGACTGTATTCTTATTGATGAGTGCCAGTTTCTCAAAAAGCATCATGTAATTGAATTATCCCAAATCGTTGATCAGTATAACTGTCCGGTCCTTACTTATGGACTGAAGAACGATTTCCGCAACGAACTCTTTGAGGGTTCCTATTACATGCTTGTTTACGCTGACAAGATAGAAGAGATAAAAACAATTTGCCATTGCGGCCGCAAGGCAACAATGGTCGCCCGTGTTGTTGACGGGAAAATAGCTAAAGCCGGTGAGCAGATAGTCATCGGCGGAAATGACATGTATGTTTCCTTATG
Organism: Clostridia bacterium; assembly: GCA_024402995.1. Lineage (GTDB taxonomy): Bacteria > Bacillota > Clostridia > Peptostreptococcales > Anaerovoracaceae > JAKSSR01. Next base: position 1,264 of record JAKSSR010000048.1, read on the forward strand.
CAGGAAGCATTACATGGAAGGCAATTTAGGAGAATAGATCAGAAACACTTATGGACGAAGAAAAGAACATCTTACAGCAAGACGTGGACGAACAGCAGGAATTTGACAGTCTCGTACAGTCAGTCCCTGAAGCACCGCAGCCTCAGGCTGCACCTGCCAAGTCAGAAGTCAAGAAGCCTGTCATGGCATCTGAGCAACCCAAGTCGGACGTAAAAAAGAAAAAGAAGAAAAAGAAGAAAAAGAGAAAAAAGAGTGCCGCAAGAATCATCGGCGATATAGTCAGAACCATTTTTCTGACAGCATTCCTTCTCTGCATTGCCGCTATAGGCCTTGCTGTTTATCTTTTCCTTGGAATGAACACGGATACACTTCATACTGATTCTGTTTCCAAGATCATCAATGCTGAGGGGCTGTCTGTTGCAGAACGCTTTGAGGTCAATGCTAAGGCACGTACTGCAGAAATGCGTATGGATAATGCGGATGTCTGGTACCTTATTGATGCCGAATATGGCGAAGACTATGTTGAGGAGCTTAAGGATAAGTTCAATGAGAAGGGCTTCAGGCTTTCCGCCTACGGTCTTTACATTGACGAGTACGATCCCAGTCTCGATCTGGATATCAGATGGAACGGCATTAAGATCGCAACTCATCTGCCTTCTGAAATAAGCTTCGATGACGGTACTCTGACTATTACCCCCACTGGTGTTAGGATCGCAAAGATCAATATTTCTCCCAAGATCCTCAAACTCTTTACCAAGATCGATCTGTCACAGTATGTTCTTTCTGTAGACATTGATCCTATGGGATTCATAAAGAGTTTTGATGATATGACAATTGAAGATGACAATCTTGTCTTTGATGTAAGTCTTGATCCTTCCTTCCTCAAGGCTATTTCTCCTGAAGATGGTTACGTCGGCAATGTGGGCTGGTACTGTGACGGTTACAGCGAAGTCCTCACTGCTGCCAAGGACTATAATTCCGACCCGGAAGGTGCTCTCACCGGTCTTCTCCAGCATGCAGAAAAGAAGGCAAGCGATTTAGAGAGATTCCTCAACGAATACTATACTCTCGCAGATTCCGCAGATATTGCTGCTGATTTCAAGGCAAATAATGGATTTATGTTCGGAAGGGTTCTCTTTGGAAATACCAAGGAAGGCTATGAAGAAGCTCACGAAAGTATTCTCCAGTACTGTGAAGAACGTCAGGCCATGGTTGACGATCTGGTCAGCACTCTTGCCAAAGCCTGGGACGCCGGCAAGATCACTGTCAACAACGACGGCAAGTTTATCTACAAGAAGGATTACATCAATATCATTCAGTTCGCTTCCGAATATCCTTGGGATAACTATGAACTGTTTGTGCCCGCAGAAGGCTTTAAATTCGCCATTGTAGACAGCGAATCCGCATATGTCAATAAAACACCCAAGCTGAGTAAATTGGCGGGAAATAATGCCGTTTTAAGCGTTGAGGATTTGGATAGAAATGTTCCTTACGGTTTAGGTACCATCTTTGAAACAAGCAACGGATATAAGCTCCTGTCTTATGTGGCATTTACAACAGACGCCGACGGAAAGATCCCCGAGGAGGGCGGTGTTTTCTGCACGACCGTTGCTCTTGACGGTGATCTATATGCCGAACTTACAGCAGAAGGAAGATTAAACGTTTTTACAGAAGAATAATCTGAAGCATTAAAATAACCCGTTCTGCAAAGAACGGGTTATTTTATGTTGGTGCCGGCGGCGGGGGTCGAACCCGCACGGTATCGCTACCGCGGGATTTTGAGTCCCGTACGTCTGCCAATTCCATCACGCCGGCAAATCATCAAACGACTTGATGATAATAGCATAAAAACTTTAGAAAATCAAGGAAAAACAACGTCCTCACCAATAAAAAAGAATTGATTTCTATAGATAGTAGAGTATAATAAAAATGTTGTTCGCTAAATTTATAGGAGGAAACAAAATAATGAAGAAAAACATCATACTGGCAGTCGCTGCTGTCATGCTCATGCCCGTTTCTGCATTTGCAACTGCAGGCACCGCTGCCGCCGGCGGAAGCTGGATGTCCATCATAATGCTGGTCGCACTGTTTGCAATCATGTACTTTGTCATGATCAAGCCTCAGAAGAAGAAAGAACAGGAACTGAAGGCTATGAGAGACGCCCTCAAGGTCGGCGATGAAGTCGTTACCATCGGCGGTATCTACGGCAAGGTCATCAGAGTCAAGGAAGACCGTGTAACTCTCGCTTGCGGTGCAGCTCTTACCAAGATTGAATTTGCAAAGTGGGCTATCTCCGGTCCCGCAGATGAAAAGGCAGCCGGAAAGGCCGCAGCTAAGGCTGAAGAAACTGAAGAGGCCAAGAAGCCTACCCCCAAGACCATCAAGAAGCTTGGCGCAAAGGCAGAAGAAGCTGCAGAGCAGGCTGAAGAAGCTGTTCAGGAATAGTACATCAATGCTCAGGGCATGTGTTCTAAGGCGCATGCCTTGTTTTATTAAATAAGATTTACGTACACTATAGAATTTGCAGGAAAAAATGAAGAAATTTACAGCTGTTTTAGTCGTTATAGTCATGATTGCCGCCTGGATACTCAGCGTAGGTCCATTCAATCTCGGTAATCGAATCAACCTCGGTCTGGATATGATCGGCGGAGTTTCCGTTGTTCTTGAAGCTCAAACGGATGCCACCGGTCAGGAACTCAAGTCCATTATGGAGCAGGTCCAGGCAGTTATGGAAAAGAGAGTCAATGAACTGGGACTTTCCGAGCCTACACTGGCCATTGAAAACGATAACCGTATAAGGATAGAGCTCCCCGGTGCAGAGGATGCACAGGAGGCCATTGAGGTAATAGGACGTACCGCTCAGCTTACTTTCCGTACTGCGGACAATAATGTTATTCTTGACGGCTCTCATGTTAAGAACGCTTCTTCCTCCGTTTATCAGGGAATGGAGACTGCCCTTATGGGAACATATACCGTCGATCTGGAATTCGACAGCCAGGGCGCTGATGCTTTCACAAAGGCCACTCAGGACATTATGGACGGAAAGATCGTCAGCACTACTGAATTCAACAGCAATCAGATCCTGATTTATCTCGACGATCAGCTTGTTTCCGATCCTGCTGTAACCTACGTCATCAATTCTTCTGCTTGCCTTATTACCGGCAGATTCAGTTCTCAGGAAGCTGCCAACATCGCAGCTCTCATCAGAGGCGGGTCTCTTCCCGTAAGTCTCAAAGAAGTTCAGACTGAAATCGTAGGACCGACTCTTGGTATTGATGCCGCAAGAACAAGCCTTATTGCCGGCGTCATCGGCATTGGACTCATCTTCATTGTCATGATTGCTTTCTATCAGATCATGGGCGTAGTTGCAGACATTGCTCTTGCCATCTACATTCTGCTGGTAGCCTGGATCATGGTCTTGTTCCATTCGGTTCTTACACTTCCCGGAATCGCCGGCATAATCCTTTCAATCGGTATGGCCGTCGACTCCAACGTTATAATTTTCACCAGGATCAAAGAAGAAATCGCCGTAGGCAAGTCTGTCAGAGTTGCCGTTCAGTCCGGTTTTAAGAGAGCTCTTGGTACAATTATTGACTCTCAGGTTACCACAGTTATTGCTGCTGTTATTCTTTTCGAGTTCGGCACAGGTTCCGTCAGAGGCTTTGCAATGACTCTCCTCATCGGTATCGTTGTCAGTATCTTTACCGCAGTTGTCATTTCACAGATGCTTCTTAACGTCATTGCCGAAAGCAAGGCACTCGGTACTGAAAAGAACTTCGGAGTCAAGGCCGGAAAAGAAAACAAACTCAGGGAAATGCCTTTCCTTAACCATCGCAAGAAGTTCTACATCGGTGCAGCTGCAATTATCGTCATCGGCATTGGTCTCGGACTCATTCGCGGATACAACCTTGGTATTGACTTCACCGGCGGCACCATGCTTCAGCTGAATATGGGACAGCAGGTGGAAATGTCCGACGTCAGGAAGGTCCTGGGCGACTACGGCGTTGAAGCCGATCTTCAGTATGCAGGCGCAAATAACGAAAAGATCATTATCAAGACCACAACTGTTATCGACAATGATGCAAGAGAAGCCCTATACGCAGATCTGAGAAGTGCCTGCAGTGCTTCTTCCGCAGAAGATAACTTTGTTGAAACTGCCGGTCTCATAGGACCTTCCGTAGGAAGTGAACTGAAGAAGAACGCTTTCAAGGCCTGCGGCATTGCCGTTATCGCAATGCTTATCTACATTGCCATCCGTTTCGAATGGCGCTTCGGCATTGCATCCATCATGGCTCTTGCACATGATATGCTCATGCTCTTTGCTCTTTACGGAATTTTCCACATTCAGATGAACAGTCCCTTTATTGCAGGTCTTCTCATCGTTCTCGGTTATTCCATCAACGATACTATCGTTATTTTCGACCGTATCAGAGAAAACCTCGGCGGTCCCAACAAGAGACGTCTTGAATATACTGTCAACGCAAGTATCAATCAGTGCATCGGCAGATCCATCATGACTTCTCTTACCACCATCGTTTCTATCATTCCACTCATTATTATGGGCGGAACTACTATCAGAGAATTTGCTCTGCCTCTTATCGCAGGCGTTCTCTTCGGAACAGTTTCATCTCTCTGCCTTGCAAGCGGCTTCTATTTCGATATTTGCCAGCTTACCAAGAAAAACAGATACAGGGGAGCTTAAGTTTTAATGGATCCTTTCATCAGCAGCCTTATGGCGTACAACGATAAATATGATGCTGATCTTCTTGAGAGGGCATACCTTAAAGCAGACCTTCTTCACAAGGACCAGAAGAGAAAATCCGGAGAGCCTTACATAATCCACCCTAAGGCAGTTGCCGTGATCCTCGCCGAGCTTGGCGTTGACTCTAATACCATTGCCGCAGGACTTCTGCATGATGTAGTTGAGGATACTCACTACACCCTGGATGAATGCACCCGTGACTTTGGCTCCGAGATCGCCATGTTGGTCGATGGTGTTACCAAGCTGACCTCTCTTGTGTACGAAAGCAAAGAAGAACGTCAGGCAGAGAACATCAGAAAAATGTTCCTTGCCATGTCCAAGGACATCAGAATACTTGTCATAAAGCTGGCCGACCGTCTTCACAACATGCGTACTATTCAGTATCAGTCACCGGCCAAGCAGATCGAAAAGAGCAGGGAAACTTTGGATATATACGCGCCTCTGGCAGCCCGTCTCGGTATCTATGCTTTTAAGTTTGAAATGGAGGACATTTCCTTTAGAACACTTTATCCCGCAGAATGGGAAGAACTTGATTCCCAGATGCAGGCCATGTCTTCTCTCCGTGAGCAAGTTGTAGAAGACGTTATTTCTCAGGTCAGCGAAGCTCTTAACAATCTGGGTATAAAGTTCGAGATCTACGGACGCAAGAAGCATTATTACAGCATTTATAAGAAGATGCAGTTCCAGAAAAAAGGTCTGGAGGAGATCTTCGACCTAAACGCAGTCCGCGTCATCGTCGACAGCGTCAAGGATTGCTATGGCGTACTGGGCACAGTCCATACTATGTGGACGCCTATTCCCGGACGCTTTAAGGACTACATCGCCATGCCTAAACCCAATGGCTATCAGTCTCTGCACACCACCCTTATTGGAAAAAATGGTTCACCTTTTGAGATCCAGATAAGGACACGTGAAATGCATGAGGTCGCTGAGTATGGTATTGCTGCCCACTGGAAGTATAAAGAGGGTGTCAAGTCCGATGATGAAGAGACCAAGCTTGCCTGGATACGCCAGACTCTTGAGGCTCAGCAGGATAATTCCGATCCTACGGCTTTTGTTGAAAGCCTTAAGATGGACCTGTTTTCCAACCAGGTTTTCGTCTTTACACCCAAGGGCGACATTATGGAACTTCCAGCAGGTTCCACACCTCTTGACTTCGCTTTTAAGATCCACACTGCTATTGGCGCAAAATGCGTAGGCGCAAAGGTCAACGGTAAAATGGTCCCCATTGATTACCGTCTCCAGAATGGCGAGATCATTGATATCGTAACTTCAAATAATTCCAGCGGCCCCAGCATCGACTGGCTCAAGATTGTAAAAACCAGCAGCGCAAAGGCCAAGATCCGTCAGTATCTGAAAAAAGAGAACCGTTCCGAAAAGGCTGAGCAGGGCAGGGCACTTCTTGAAAAGACCGCCAAGCGCAAGGGCTGGGATCTTCAGACCATGCTCAAGCAGTCCTACGTGACTAAGGCTGCCAAGGCCATGAATTACGAAAGCATTGAAGATCTCTACAATGCCGTTAGCTACGGCGGAGCAGTTCTCAACCGCACCATGATACTCTGCGAAAGCTACTATCATGAAGAACGTCAGGCAGAACTGAAGCGGCGTGAAAAGGAAGAAGCAAGACTTCTCAATCCTAAGGAAAAGAGAAAGACCTCCGGCAGCAAGGGCGTCAGCGTCAAAGGTGTTGGAAATCTGCTCATTCACTTTGCAAAATGCTGCAGCCCCGTTCCCGGAGATGAAATCATCGGTTTTGTCACCAAGGGCAACGGTGTTTCAATTCACAGAAAAGACTGCATCAACATGCTCAGTCTTCCCGAAAACACCAAGGTTCGCATGATTGACGTTCAGTGGGAAGCAAACAAGAACAATCTTACCTATGATGCCGTTATCAGCATTATGGGTGAAGACCGCAAGGGCCTACTTGCGGAATGCTCCAAGATCTGCGAGCAGATGGACATCAATATCAACGGTGTAAACCTGAGAACAGATCAGGACAATATCGTCAGCGTTACTTTTACACTGGCAATTCTCAATCTTGACGACGTGGAAAAGATCATGGCAAAGATGCGCACGGTCCCAGGCGTTGTAGACGTTTACAGAGGTTCATTCTGATGAGAGCAGTAGTACAAAGAGTTACACAGAGTTCGGTCACTTCTGAAGGCACCCTTACCGGTGAGATCGGCAAAGGTCTCATGGTCCTTCTCGGTGTAGGAGAAGGGGACACGGAAGCAGACGTCAAATACATGGCAGATAAAGTTGCCGGTCTTCGTATTTTTGAAGATGATGATGACAAAATGAACCTTTCTGTCAAGGACGTAGGCGGTGACATTCTTGTCGTTTCACAATTCACTCTCTACGGTGACGTAAGAAAGGGAAAGCGCCCCAGCTTCACTGCAGCGGCAAAGCCTGATGAAGCCAATCGCCTTTATCAGCTCTTCTGTGAAAACCTCCGCTGCCAGGGATTTAAAGTTGCTGAAGGAGTTTTTCAGACAGATATGCTTGTCAAAATATATAATGACGGCCCCGTTACTATTTTACTGGACAGCCATAAGGAGTTTTAACACATGGAAATCAAGACCTTTACAGAGGGTGATATCAGAACCAACACCTATGTGTGTTATGAAGATGACGGCAGCTGCTTCATTGTAGATCCTGCCATCGATTACGCACCGCTTGATGAATTTCTCAGATCTCTGAAACTTCAGCCAAAATACATTCTCCTCACCCACGGTCACGGAGATCATACAGAAGGCATTCCGGGACTTAAGGAGAAATATCCTGAGCTTAAACTTATCGCAAACAAGAAGGAAGAGGACTTTCTTTCCCATAACTACCGCCGTTACGGCCGCAAGGATATCAAGCCTGATATCTGGGCCAGAGACGGAGAAGAATTTGATATCGGATCCATTCATGTAAAGTGCATTTCAACTCCCGGCCATACTCCCGGAGGAATGTGCTATTACATCAAGAAGGACGGAGTTCTTTTCTCCGGTGACACTCTCTTTTTCTGCAGTGTAGGACGTTCTGACCTTCCCGGAGGAGACACCGTAGATCTTATGGATTCCATTCATTCAAAGCTTTTCGTCCTTCCCGACGAAACAAAAGTATATCCGGGCCACATGGGCGAAACCACTATTGGATACGAAAAGAGGAACAATCCCTTTGCTTAGAATTTCCGCAGAAAACGAAAAATTCAAATATGATCTTTCGGAACTTGCCAAGATGTTTCTCACAGCGGACGAATTTGTTATGGACGTGAGAGATGACGGTGAAACTCACCCGGAACCGGATCTTTTCGTTCCGGGAGATATATCCAAGAATGATCAGAAAAGAATGCTCTATGAATTCCTTTCTCAAAAGACAGGAAAGTTCTTGGACTGGGGTATTCTTACAGGCGTAAGACCTTCAAAACTTTATCGGGAGCTTACAGCTCAGGGTAAGGAAACTGAGAAGGTACTTAAAGAAGACTACTTTGTCTCCGACGGCAAATTGAGTCTTCTACGCAATGTATACGCAACTCAGCAGCAGGCGTCTCTCAACATGGACCCCAATGCTGTCGGAATCTACGTCGGTATTCCATTTTGTCCCACCAGATGCCTCTATTGTTCTTTCACCAGCAACAAGATCACCAAGAAGGCTGCAAGTGCTTATATGGACGCTCTTGTTAAGGAAATCTGGGCTGTGAAAAAACTAATGGATGAAAGAGGAATGTATGTCGATTCCATATACATTGGCGGCGGCACTCCCACAAGCCTTGACGATGAAGACTTTGAGACTTTGCTGAAGAACGTATCAGAGGCCTTTAAAGGCTCTAAAACGGTGGAATTTACCGTGGAAGGGGGACGTCCCGATACAATTACCGAAAACAAGCTTTTCCTGGTCAGAAAGTACGGCGCGGACCGTATCAGCATCAATCCCCAGACAATGAAGCAGCATACCCTGGACCTTATCGGAAGAAGCCACACTCCGGAGCAGATCATTGATGCTTTTGCCATTGCAAAGGCCAGCGGCATTCCTGTTATAAACGCTGACCTTATTACCGGTCTTCCTGAAGAGGAACCGGAAGATTTCAGGAAAAGCCTTGATTCTATCATAGATCTGGGACCTTCGAATATCACAGTTCATACTCTGGCGGTAAAGAAGGCTTCACGTCTTATTGAACAGGACAGAGACTACAATTTCCGTTACGCCCAGGCTGTCCGCGAGATGCTTGACTACGCGTCCCAGACTCTGGCGGAAAATGGTTATGCTCCTTACTATATGTACCGTCAAAAGCACATGGCCGGCAACTTTGAAAACGTGGGCTATTGCAAAAAAGGGACGGCAAGTGTATATAATATAAGGATAATGGAAGAAAATCAGACCATTCTTGCTCTCGGTGCCGGTGGAATATCCAAACAGTATTTTCCCGCCGAAAACCGCCTGGAGAGAGTGGCCAACGTTTCCAACTACGAACAGTACATCGACAGGATCGATGAAATGATACAAAGAAAGGTGGAAGGTATCGTATTATGATAAATATGCCTAAGGGTACTAAAGATATTCTGCCCGAGGAAAGCTACAAATGGCATTGGGTCGAAGGCAAGTTCAGAAACGTCTGCGCACGTTACGGTTTCAAGGAGATCAGAACCCCCATGTTCGAACATACCGAGCTTTTCCAGCGCGGTATCGGTGATACAACTGACGTTGTTCAGAAGGAAATGTACACCTTTGAGATCGCTGAAAGAAGCCTGACTCTCAAGCCTGAAGGAACTGCCGGCGTCGTTCGTTCTTTCATTGAGAATAAGCTTTACGCCAATCCTCTTCCCGCAAAGTATTATTACGTAACTCCCTGCTTCAGATATGAAAAGATGCAGAAGGGCCGTCAGCGTCAGTTCCATCAGTTCGGTATCGAGGTCTTCGGAGCCTCCGGTATGCTGGCTGACTCCGAGGTCATAAGCCTTGCCTATGATTTCCTTACCGAATGCGGAGTTGAAGGCTTTGTTCTTCACATCAACAGCATCGGATGCCCTGAATGCCGCGCCAAGTACCGCGAAGCGCTTCAGGAATTCCTCCGTCCCAGATATGACGAGCTTTGCGATACCTGCAAGAGCCGTTTTGAACGCAACCCCATGAGGATCCTTGACTGCAAGAGCCCCATCTGCAAAGAAATCGGACATGGCGCTCCTCACATGCTGGACTTCCTCTGCGATGACTGCAAGGCTGCTTTTGAAGAACTTAAGGCAAACCTCGACGCTCTCGATATTCCCTATGAAGTCGATCCCGGCATCGTAAGAGGTCTTGACTACTACACCAAGACTGCTTTCGAATTTGTAAGTGATAAGCTTGGCGCCCAGTCAACTGTCTGCGGCGGCGGCCGTTACGATAATCTTGTTTCCGAAGTCGGCGGTCCGGCTACACCCGGAGTCGGTTTCGGCCTCGGTATCGAAAGACTGCTTCTGGTTCTGGAAGCCTGCGGCGTAGAGATCCCCAAGGAAAGCGATACTGACGTGTTTGTCGCGGCTTTGGGAAGCGCGGCACAGCTCAAGGGTCTTGAACTTGTCAAGGCCATCAGAAAAGAAGGTATTCGCGCCGACATTGATCTGATGGGCCGTGGTCTGAAGGCCCAGATGAAGAACGCAGACCGCCTCGGTGCTTCTTACGTCCTGGTCCTGGGAGACGATGAACTTGCAAAAGGCGTAGTTCAGCTTCGCAACATGAAGGCCTCCGAACAGAAGGAAGTTCCCTTTGCGGAAATTATCAATGAAATCAAATAGGTGAATCAGAATGGATAAATTACTTAAGAGAACAAATATGTGCGGTGAATTCCGCATGGAAAATATCGGTCAGACAGTTACCGTCAACGGTTGGGTCGCAAAGAAGAGAAACCTGGGCAGCCTTATTTTCGCAGATATCAGAGATAAGAGCGGCATCGTTCAGGTTGTTTTCGGCGACGGCACTCCTGCAGACGTCCTTGAAAAGGCCAACGGTCTTCGCAGTGAGTATACCGTCGGTATTACCGGTGTCGTGCGTGAAAGAGAAAGCAAGAACAAGGACATCGCTACCGGTGACATTGAGATCGTCGCACTGGAACTGAGTGTTTACGCAGAAGCAGACACTCCGCCTATCTACATCAAGGACGATGACAACGTCAGCGGAGATCTCCGTCTCAAGTACCGTTACCTTGACCTGAGAAAGCCCTACATGCAGAACATCCTTGCTTTCAGAAGCAAGTATTATAACGTAACCAGAAACTTCTTCTTTGACAACGGTTTTACCGAAGTTGAGACCCCCATGCTCGGCAAGCCCACTCCCGAAGGCGCAAGAGACTATCTTGTTCCATCCAGAGTAAATCCCGGCAAGTTTTATGCTCTTCCCCAGAGCCCCCAGATCTTCAAGCAGCTCCTTATGCTGGGCGGTACCGACAGATACTTCCAGATTGCTAAGTGCCTCCGTGACGAAGCACTCCGCGCCGACCGTCAGCCTGAATTTACTCAGCTGGACATTGAGCTTTCCTTTGTAGATCAGGAAGACATTCTGGCTATTCAGGAAGCTTATCTCAAGAAGCTCTTCAAGGAAATGAAGGGCATTGATATCAAGACTCCTTTCCGCAGAATGAAGTGGGACGAAGCCATGAACCGCTACGGTTCCGACAAGCCTGACCTTCGTGTAGGCTTTGAACTTGTTGACATTGCTGACGCTGTAGAAGGCTGCTCATTCCAGGTCTTCACCAATGCTCTTGCCGAAGGCGGAAGAGTAATGGGCATCAACATGAACGGCTGCAGCGAAAAGTTCAGCCGCAAGGATGTTGACAAGATGACCGACAGCATTAAGTCATTCGGTGCAAAGGGCCTTGTCTGGATCCGCAAAGAAGAAAACGAGATCAAGTCTTCTGTAGGTAAGTTCTTCGATCAGGAAGGCCTCCAGAAGATCTGCGATAAATTTGACGCAAAGGCCGGTGACCTTATTCTCATCGTTTCCGGAAAGAAGGAAGTCGTTTGGGCATCCCTCGGTTTCCTGAGAAGAGACCTGGCTGGCAAAATGGGAATGCTGGATCCCAACAAGTACGAAATGCTGTGGGTCGTTGACTTCCCCATGTTCGAGTGGTCTGACGAAGAAAACCGCTTTATGGCAATGCACCATCCGTTCACTTCTCCCAAGAAGGAAGACCTCCATTATCTTGAAACCGGTGAACTGGACAAGATCTACGCAGACGCTTATGACATCGTAATCAACGGTTACGAAGCCGGCGGCGGTTCCATCAGAATCCACGACAGCAATCTCCAGCAGAAGATCTTTGAAGTTCTTCAGCTCACTCCGGAAGATATCAAGACACGTTTTGGTTTCTTCGTAGACGCATTCAAGTATGGTGCACCTCCCCACGGCGGACTCGCTTACGGCGTAGACAGACTGGTCATGCTCCTTCTCGGATCCGATGACATACGTGACGTCATCGCATTCCCCAAGAATCAGTCCGCACAGTGCGTCATGTCTGAAGCACCCACTCCCGTCAGCGATGCTCAGCTTGAAGAACTGTCCATTAAGACCAATATTATATAAGCAATAAATGATTTCTGAACAAATCAAAATCGGAATATTCGGCGGCAGCTTTGATCCTGTACACAGAGGCCATGTGAAGCTTGTTCACACCCTCAGAGAACAGGAGGGACTGGACAAAGCTCTTGTCATTCCCAACTGGCGAAGTCCCTGGAAACTCAAATCTCAGCCTGCATCATGCGAGGACCGCATGAACATGCTTCGCCTTGCTTTTGAAGACGATGAATACGTTGAGATCTCAGACTTTGAAATA
>JAKSSR010000049.1 GCA_024402995.1 Clostridia bacterium
TCAGTCCGTTCCTGATTCTTTCTTCTGCAAACTGCTGTGCGATAACACCTTCGGGAACGCCGGTCTTCTTGGATTCATCGAGAATGTCATAGACGGTGTTGAAAATGTTGTGGACCTGGACAAGTACCTTTTCTTTGTCGTAGGTGGTGAAGGCTTCCTGACCTGCGTTGATGACGCCGCCGCCGTTGATGATGAAGTCAGGAGCATAGGCAATACCGCGAGCCTTGAGCATTTTGCCGCATTCGTCGTCCAGGAGCTGGTTATTGGCGGCGCCTGCGACGGCCTTACACTTGAGAGTGGGAATGGTGTTGTAGTTCAGGGTCGCGCCGAGAGCGCAAGGGGAAAGAATGTCACATTCAGTCGCATAGATATCAGCGTCAGCAACTTCCTTTGCGCCCAGCTCCTTGACCATATAGTCCATGTTGGCTCTGTTGGAGTGAGTGGAAACGATCAGGTCTGCGCCTGCAGCCGCAAGCTGCTTTGCAACGTCGAAGCCGACGTGACCAAGACCCTGGAGCGCGACTTTTACACCCTTAAGATCGTCGCTGCCGAAGAGGAACTTGGCAGTAGCTCTTATACCGTCGAAGGTGCCGATAGCGGTGAAGGGAGAGGGGTCTCCGCTGACGGTCTTTCTGCCGACGACCTGCTGAGTCTTGCGCATGACCCAGTCCATGTCCTGTGTGGTGGTGTTGACGTCTTCTGCGGTGAAATATCTGCCGTTGAGAGATTCGACGCATTCGCCGTAGGCTTCAAAGAGAGCCTCGCTCTTTGCCTTGGGATCTGCGATTATGACGCCCTTTGCGCCGCCGAGAGGAAGACCTGCGGCAGCGTTCTTAAAGCTCATGCCTCTGGAAAGGCGCAGAACGTCAAAGAGAGCATCTTCTTCCTTTGCGTAGGGATAAAGTCTGCAGCCGCCGACAGCGGGACCGAGTTTTGTGTTATGAATTGCGATGATAGCCTTCAGACCGGCCTTTTCGTTGTTGAAGAATGCAACTTCCTCATGACCATACTCACGGATCATTTCCAAAGTGTTCATAGCTGTGGTTCTCCTTTCATTCTTTAAATATTATTATTGCATAGTTCGTCGTAGCGTTTCTTTGCATCGGATGCGGCAATGGCAAACAGCCTTTCCGCATTTTCCGGGAAGGTCTTCTTCAGGGAAGAATAGCGTACTTCGCCGTCAAGAAAATCCTCAAGGGGCATGTCAGGGGCGGCGCTGTCGACCACAAGTTGAGGCTCCGCCAGAGGATTGAAGTGATAGAGGTTCCAGTAACCGCTGCGCACGGCTCTCTTGCATTCGTCTTGAGAGTGACTCATGCCGGCCTTTATGCCGTGGACATTGCAGGGAGTATAGGCGACTATGAGCGCCGGACCGGGATAGGCCTCGGCCTCTTTAAGAACCTTGATGAGCTGGGCCGGATTTGCGCCGAGAGCCACCTGGGCCACGTAGACGTTGCCATAGCTCTTCATTATTCCGCACAGATCCTTCTTGCGGCTGGTCTTTCCCCCTGCGGCAAACTGGGCCACTGCGCCTATGGGCGTTGCCTTGGAGCTTTGTCCGCCGGTATTGGAGTAGACCTCCGTATCGATGACGAAGACCTTGAGGTTTTCGCCGCTGGCTATGACGTGATCCAACCCGCCGAAGCCTATATCATAGGCCCAGCCGTCGCCGCCGTACATCCAGAAGCTTTTCTGAGCCAGCTGGTCCTTTGCGGCAAGGATCTCCAGTGCGTCTTGACTGCCGTCAGCCTGGAGCTTTTCGATGAGTTCGTCAGCTGCCTTGCGTGAGCCTTCGGGACTGGAGAAATTGTCCAGCCACTTAGTGCAGGCTTCTTTCAGCTTGCCGGAGGCACCGCTTTCAAGGAGTTTTTCAACTCTGAGCTTCTGGGCAGCTCTCTGATGATTGGACGCAAGGTAAAGGCCCAGCATCAGTTCGGCGTTATTTTCAAAAAGGCTGTTGGTATACGCAGGACCGAAGCCACGTTTGTTTGTGGTGTAGGGAATTCCGGGAGTAGGGGAACCCCAGGCCTGAGAGCATCCTGTGCCGTTGGCCCAGTAGATCCTTGAGCCGAAAAGCTGAGTCAGAAGCTTGGCGTAGGGAGTCTCGCCGCATCCGGCGCAGGCGGCTGAAAACTCAATGAGGGGCTGGCGGAACTGACTTCCCTTGACAGTGTAGGGATCGAAAACGTCTCCCTTATCGCTGAGACCGAGAGCATAGTTCCAGTTTTCCTGTTTTTCGGGACCCAGCTGAGCCGGTTCTATGATCAGCGCCTTGCCTTTGGCGGGACACTGCTCCACGCAGACGCCGCAGCCGGTGCAGTCGTAGTCTGAGATCTGGAGACTGTAGCGGAAGCTTTCCGCTCCCTTGCCCTTGGCAGCCACAGTTTCAAAACCGACGGGAGCCTTGGCGGCTTCATCTTCGCTGAGGAGGAAGGGTCTTACGACA
This sequence comes from Clostridia bacterium, assembly GCA_024402995.1. Classification (GTDB taxonomy): domain Bacteria; phylum Bacillota; class Clostridia; order Peptostreptococcales; family Anaerovoracaceae; genus JAKSSR01. Next base: position 2,447 of record JAKSSR010000049.1, read on the forward strand.
GCGTGGGGACAGACCAGAGAGCACATATTGCACTGAAGACATGCGCTGCTGTTCCACTTGGGAATATTCACGGCTATTCCGCGTTTTTCGTAGGCGGTCATGCCAAAGTCCATGACGCCGTCTTCGTAACCTTTAAAGGCGCTGACGGGAAGTTCATCGCCTTTCTGCCCATTAATGGGAAGGAGGAACTGCCTGACAGCGTAGGGGAGGGAAGGATCCGGGGCAGGCAGGCTGATCTCAGCGCTGCGCCAGCTTTCGGGAACAGCAATTTCAACGCATTCTTTTGCGCCTGCGTCAATGGCCTCCAGGTTTTTACGTACAACCTCATGACCCTTGGTGTAGTAATTCTTTTCGCAGGCCTTCTTCATGAGGGCAATGGCGTTCTCTGCGGGCATAAGTCCCGCAATGCTGAAGAAAGCGGCCTGAAGAACCATATTGGTGTGGCTGCCGAGACCTAATTTCTGGGCAATTGATGTGGCGTCGATGATAAAGAGTCTTATGCTTTTTTCGGCAATATATCTGCGGACTTTCCCGGGGAGCTTTTCTGTAAGTTCTTCTTCCTTCCAACCACAGTTCAGCAGCAGCTTGCCGCCGGCCTTGATCTCTTCTACCAGGTCGTACTGGGAAATGAAATTGGCGTTGTGGCAGGCAACGATGTCTGCTGATTTTACAAAATATGAACCTCTGATGGGACTTTTGGAGAAACGGAGATGGCTCTTGGTAGTACCGAAGGACTTCTTCGCATCGTACTCAAAATAAGCCTGAGCGTACATATCGGCGTAGTCGCTGAGGATCTTGACCGTATCGTGGTTTGCGCCTACAGTGCCGTCGCCTCCCAGCCCCCAGAACTTGCAGCTGATAGTATCTCCATTGCCCGTATCCGGCTTCTGAGATGCTTTAAGAGACAGATGGGTGACGTCATCTTCAATGCCTACAGTGAAATTGTTCTTGCTTTCTTCCGCAAAGAGATTTTCGTAAACAGCCAGGATCTGAGACGGGTCTACGTCCTTGGAGGACAGACCGTAGCGGCCTCCTACGACCTTCAGATCACGTCCTGAATTGAGGACACAGCTGCAGACGTCAAGATAAAGAGGCTCGCCTGCGCTGCCCATTTCCTTGCAGCGGTCAAGAACGGCCAGCTTCTTTGCGGAAGCGGGAACTGCCTTCATGAAAGCGTCAGCAGAGAAGGGGCGGTAAAGGTGGACCTGAACAAAACCGCACTTTCTGCCTCTTGCGCTGAGCCAGTCTATGACCTCGCAGACAGTGCCTGAAACACTGCCCATGGCAATGATCACGTACTCCGCGTCGGGAGCACCGTAATAATTGAAAATATGATATTCACGTCCCACAATGGCGGAGACCTTGGCCATATAGTCCTCGACAATGGCGGGCAGGTCATCGTAATAAGTGTTGTTCGCTTCTCTCATCTGGAAGTAAACGTCACCGTTCTGGACCATGTTTCGTATCATGGGATGCTCGGGATTGAGAGCGTGAGCGCGGAACTGAGCAAGGGCGTCCTTGTCCAGCAGAGCGCAGAGCCTGTCCTTGTCCGGAGTCTCTATGCGTGAAAGTTCGTGAGATGTCCGGAAACCGTCGAAAAAGTGAACGAAGGGTATTCTGCCCTTAAGGGCGGCAAGATGGGCAACGGCAGCCAGATCTGCAGCTTCCTGAACGCTTCCCGAAGCCAGCATGGCAACGCCTGTCTGACGCAGAGCCATAACGTCGGAATGGTCTCCGAAAATGCTCATTGCGTGGGTCCCCACAGTACGCGCGGCCACATGAAGAACAGCGGGAAGATGTTCGCCGACTATACGGTAAAGAGTGGGGATCATGAGCATGAGTCCCTGACTGGATGTATAGGTGGTAGTCAGAGCTCCGGCCTGAAGTGAGCCGTGGACGACGCCTATGGCGCCTGCCTCAGACTGCATCTCAGTGAGTTTTACCGGCTGACCGAACATGTTCAGTCTTCCGTTGGCACTCCATACGTCGGTCAGAGTTGCCATGGGTGAGGACGGTGTGATGGGATAAATTGCGGCGATTTCGGTGAACTGATATGCCACGTCTGCCACAGCCTGATTGCCGTCCATTGTTGCGAATTTGTTTGCCATTGCTTTTTCCTTTTAAAGTGAATCTATAAATTGTTTTGCGGTTCTGCCTGAGCGGCTGCCGTGGCGTACCTGCCAGGCAGCAGCCTGTTTTTTCAGTTCTTCGGCACTGAGCTGAATGCCGTTTCTTGCCGCCAGCTCTGCCACTATGTTCTGGTATTCGTCAAAATCCGGTGCCGGGTAGAAGATCTGAAGACCGAAGCGCGATGCCAGGGAAAGCTTTTCTTCCATGGTGTCTGAACGGTGAATATCACCGTCGTGCTCGACGTCGTTTCTGTCCGACCAGGTTTCACGGACAAGATGTCTGCGGTTGCTTGTGGCGTATATTCTGACGTTTTCAGGTGCTGTCTGAGCGCCGCCCTCCATTACAGCCTTAAGGTATTTGTACTCAGTTTCGTTTTCCTCAAAGGAAAGATCGTCCAGAAGGAGAATGAAGCGGTAACGCCTCTTTGCCAGATCTGCCAGGAGTTCAGGTATGGCTCTGAACTGATGCTTGTGTATCTCAATGACTCGCAGACCGCTGCTTCCGTATTCAGCGGCCAGGGCCTGTACGCAGGTGCTTTTTCCTGTTCCGGCATCGCCGTAGAGAAGAACGTTGTTGGAGCCTTTTCCCGCAAGAAAGCTTTCGGTATTGTCCACCAGAAGCTTCTTCTGGGATTCGTATCCCACAAGCTGGGAAAGCCCCGAGCATCCGTTCCCTTCAAGAGGGAGAAGAGAAACACTGCCTTCTGTTATCTCAACCCTGAAACGATATGCAAGAGAATATGTACCGCATCCGCAATTTTTAATATAATTATGCAGATTTTTCAGAAAATCCTCACTATTTTTGCATTCAGCCAGGTCTTTAGCCAGCTTTGTGATAACGTTTTCCGTTACCTGACTGCCGTCGCCTCCGAAGGAGATAAGCTCATCCCAGACAGGACCATGTGGCGCTGTATCGAATAGTTTTTTCCACAGCTCCATGTCTTTCAGCGCCAGACGGCGCAGGCTGCAGTCAGTCTCATCTCTGAGCTCGAAAGCAAGAGTATAGGGGTTCTCGTTCATGAGGAGAGCTTCCGCAAGACAGCAGTGCCAGAGATTGCCTCCCCACCCTTTTTCCCAGGCCCTTGCCAGAAGAAGGCTGAGGGCGTCCCCCGGGGAGGCAGTCTGATCAAGAGAGCTGCAAAGCTTTTGAAGAAGACTGTCCTCACTGACGCGGAAAAGCAGTGAATTATTCAGTTGTTCCGTGTATTTTTCCATTTCAGAATTCTCTATTCCAGTATGGCGCCCTTGTCCGCTGAGCTGACCATTTTTGCGTATCTTGCAAGATATCCGGTCTTGATCCTCGGTTCAGGCATGACTAACGCGGCCTTTCTTGCAGCCAGCACCTGACCGGAAACCTTAAGCTCAATGGTTTTCTTTGTTATGTCGATGGCGATCATATCTCCGTCCTCCACAAGGCCGATGGGGCCGCCGGAAGCAGCCTCGGGACTGACGTGGCCGATGGAAGCGCCGCGGGTAGCGCCTGAGAAGCGTCCGTCGGTAATGAGGGCAACGTCCTTATCCAGGCCCATTCCCGCAATGGCCGACGTAGGATTGAGCATTTCCCTCATTCCGGGGCCGCCCTTGGGACCTTCGTAGCGAATGACTACTACGTCCCCTTTTTGGATCCCGCCGGCATAGATGACTTTTATGGCCTCGTCTTCCGAGTTAAATACTCTTGCGGGGCCTTCGTGGACCATCATTTCCGCAGCGACGGCGCTTTGCTTTACAACGCATCCGTCGGGAGCAAGATTGCCGAAGAGGACTGCGATCCCGCCTTCGGAAGAGTAGGGGGCTTCGACAGGCCGAATGAGTTTTTCGTTCTTATTGCTTACGTCCTCCAGGTTTTCGGCTACAGTCCTGCCGGTAACGGTCATAAGGCTGGTATCCAGAAGTCCCTTCTTTGTAAGCTCCTTCATTACGGCCCAGACGCCGCCTGCGGCATCAAGATCCTCCATGAAGGTATCTCCGGCCGGTGCCAGGTGGCAGAGGTTTGGAGTCTTGGCGCTGATCTCATTTACCATGTGAAGGTCGATGTCGACACCTGCCTCGTGGGCAATGGCCGGAAGATGGAGCATAGTATTGGTCGAGCAGCCAAGAGCCATATCAACTGTTTCGGCATTGTGGAAAGCCGCGGCAGTCATTATGTCTCTGGGTCTGATGTTCTTTTCAACCAGCTCCATGATCTTCATGCCTGTGTGCTTTGCCAGACGCAGTCTTGCGGAGTGAACAGCGGGAATTGTTCCGTTGCCTCTCAATGCCATGCCAATGGCCTCCGTGAGGCAGTTCATGGAATTTGCGGTATACATGCCTGAGCAGCTGCCGCAGGTGGGGCAGGCATTTTCCGTGTACTCGGCAACTCCCGCCTCGTCCAGCTTGCCTGCGTGATATGCGCCGACAGCCTCGAACATGTGAGAAAGACAAGTCCTTCTTCCGTCTTCCAGACGGCCTGCCAGCATGGGGCCGCCGCTGCAGAAGATCGTCGGAATATTAAGTCTTGCCGCCGCCATGAGCAGTCCGGGAACGTTCTTGTCGCAGTTAGGTATCATGACCAGACCGTCAAACTGATGAGCCATGGCCATGGCCTCTGTAGAGTCGGCAATAAGGTCTCTTGTGACCAGAGAATACTTCATTCCCACGTGGCCCATGGCAATACCGTCACATACGGCAATGGCGGGGAACATGACAGGAGTGCCGCCGGCGGCTCTGATACCTGCCTTGACCGCTTCTGCGATCTTGTCCAGATTCATGTGGCCGGGAACTATTTCGTTATATGAACTGACGACGCCGATAAGGGGCCTTGCAAGTTCTTCATCGGTGTAGCCCAGGGCGTAGAGCAGAGATCTGTTGGGACTTCTGTCCACACCGTCTTTGACCTGAGTAGAAAGCATATAGTTCTCCTTTTTCGTATTTTACTTGGAAGCGGTATCTAAGTCGGAGTCCTTGCCCCAGATCATGCTTTCACGCAGCTGCTTGCCCACGACTTCCATCTGGTGCTTGGGAAGAGCGTCTCTCTTGGAATTGAAGAAGGTTCTGCCCATGGACTTGTTTTCCGCGATCCAGCGGCCTGCGAAGCTGCCGTCCTGAATGTCAGAAAGGACTGCTCTCATGCGGGCCTTGGTCTCTTCGTGAGGAATGACTCTGGGACCGGAAACGTATTCGCCGAATTCAGCTGTATCGGAGATGGAATAATTCATTGCGGCAATTCCGCCCTTGTTGATAAGGTCTACGATGAGCTTCATTTCGTGAATGCATTCAAAGTAAGCGTTTTCAGGTTCGTATCCGGCTTCTACCAGAACTTCAAAACCGCATCTCATAAGGTCGACTACGCCGCCGCAGAGGACGCACTGTTCGCCGAAGAGGTCGGTCTCGGTCTCGTCGTGGAAGGTGGTCTCCATGATGCCCGCGCGTGCTCCGCCTATGCCTGCAATGTAAGCCAGGGCCAGTTCATTAGCCTTGCCTGTGGCATTCTGTTCGACTGCTACCAGACAGGGGACGCCTTTGCCTGCAACGTAGGTGGATCTTACAGTGTGGCCGGGACCCTTTGGCGCAGCCATGAATACGTCGATCCCTTCGGGAGGAACGATCTGCTTATATCTGATATTGAAGCCGTGAGCAAAGGCAAGGGCGTCGCCCGGTTCAAGATAAGGAGCGATATCCTTCTTGTAGACCTCAGCCTGGATCTCGTCGTTGATGAGTATCATGACCACGTTTGCCCACTTTGCCGCTTCGGCAATGGTTTTGACGGTAAGACCTGCGGCTTCGGCGACCTTCCAGTTCTTTGAACCTTCGCGAAGGCCTACGCAGACGTCGCAGCCGGAGTCCTTAAGATTGAGGGCGTGAGCGTGGCCCTGAGAGCCGTATCCGATGATGGCGATCTTTCTGCCGTTGAGATAATTGAGATCGCAGTCCTGCTCATAATACATTTTTGCCATTGTTCTTTTCTCCTTATTAACTTTATATTGTTCAGTGATAGTATTTACCAGAGTGATGCTTTTGCGTAATCGTATTCCAGTTTCTGCTTGGTAGCTTCGTCGATGGTGAAGCTGCCTCGTTCAAGAGCAACTATGCCGGTTCGTACAAGTTCCAGGATCCCGTGAGGTGCCAGCAGATCCTGAATTGCAAAGACTTTTTCTTCTTCGCCTATGACTGCCACTGTAAGGGACTGGGCGGAAACGTCTATGATGGCGGAACGGAAGATGCTGGCTATCTGCATTACCTCGTTCCTGCTTACAGAATCTTCAGCTTTGACCTTTATGAGGACCAGCTCGCGTCTTATGGAATGACTTGGACTCAGTCGCTTTACCGAGTGGACCGGGAACTGCTTGTTCAGCTGGTTGCAGAGAAGGGATATCTGCTCCTCGTCGGCAATGACCTCCACGGTAATACGGGAAACTGCCGGGTTGTCCGTGGCGCCTACGGCCAAAGACTCAATGTTGTAGCCCTTGCGTGAAAACAGTCTGGATACCTGAGAGAGTACGCCGGCGGCGTTGTCAACCAGAACGGCCAGAGTATGTCTTTCTTTTTTTAGTTCTGTCATGCTCCACCTCCTACTTGACAATGAAATCGGTTATTTCGCAGCCTGACGCCACCATGGGCCTGACCATTTCGTCTATGTCTATGACACAGTCGATGACGTAACCTTTGCCTTCCCTGTAGGCTTCGGCAAGAGCGTCTTCAAGACCCTCCTGAGTTGTGACCCGTTTCGCCTTGATACCGTAGCTTTCTGCCAGCTTCACGAAGTCCGGGCCTCTGTCCAGAGTAGTCTGGCAGTAATGATGGTCGTACAGAACGGTCTGCCACTGACGGACCATGCCGAGAGTCCCGTTATTGAAAATGATGGTTATTACGGGTATGTCGTAAAAGCTTTCTGTAGCAAGCTCATTGCAGTTCATTCTGAAGCAGCCGTCGCCGGTAATGTGAATGACCGCCTTGTCCGGATTGCCCAGCTTTGCGCCGAGAGCGGCACCAAGGCCGAAGCCCATGGTTCCGAAGCCTCCGCTGGTTATGAGCTGACCCGGGTAACTGTAATGAAGATGCTGGATGGCCCATATCTGATGCTGCCCCACGTCTGTGGCAACGATGGTGTCCCCGGGAAGTATCCTCTGAATGGCCCCTGTGATCTGTGCCGGATTAAGAGTGTTTCCGCTGAATTCATACTGAGCTTCGGTGGGAAAACTGAACACGTAATTTTTCCAGGCTTTGTGCTCCTGGGGTCTTATTCTTTCGTTGAGCATTTCCAGAACCCGTTTGGCGTCGCCTATGATGTGGTGGTCGACCTTTACATTCTTGTTTATTTCGGAGCGGTCAATGTCAATCTGGACTATATCTGCCTGCTTGGCAAAGGTTTTGGGATCCAGGGCAACGCGGTCTGAGAAGCGGCAGCCGACGGCTATGAGCAGATCGCATCCGTCAACGGCCATGTTGGAGGCCTGGGAACCGTGCATGCCTATCATGCCGGTTGTAAGCTCGCTGCCTCCCACAAATCCGCCGCCGCCCATTACTGTTATGGCGACAGGAGCGTCTATTCTCTGGGCAAATTCTCTGAACTCTTTGTGGGCTCTTCCTCTGACTACGCCGCCGCCGCAGATGAGCATGGGCTTTTGAGACGCAAGTATCATTTCCACCAGCTTGTCTACGTCATTCACGTCAGGCTCGGGAGCCTTGAAGTTGTCAGAGGCTCTTCCCATGAGGGCGTTGAGTCTTCCGTGCTTGGGATGCTCCGCCTTGGCCATGGGAACGTAGTCCGTAGTTTCTGCGGTGACGTTCTTGAGGATGTCCACCAGGACAGGACCCGGGCGTCCGCTTTTTGCTATGGTGAAGGCTGCGCGGAGAACGTCTGCCAGCTGATTGACGTCTCGGACCAGATAATTGCACTTTGTTATCGGCATCGATATGCCTGTAATATCAACTTCCTGGAATGAGTCCTTGCCTATGAGATCGCCGTTGACGTTGCATACGATGAATACTGTCGGGGAAGAATCCATATAGGCAGTGGCAATGCCCGTAGTCAGGTTCGTGGAGCCGGGGCCGGAAGTTGCCATGCATACGCCGACCTTTCCTGTGCTTCTTGCGTAGCCGTCTGCCGCATGAGATGCGCCTTGTTCATGGGCTGTGAGAATATGCTGAATTCTGTCGGAATAGTTATACAGCTCGTCATAGACGTTGAGTATGGTGCCTCCGGGGTATCCGAAGACCACATCCACGTCCTGCTCGAGGAGGCATTCCATCAGAACCTGTGCGCCTGTCATTTTCATAATCAGAACCTCCAATGTACTAAAAAAGGGCTTTGCCGTTAAGCAAAGCCCTGAGTAAATCTTGTTTTGTTATTCCGGTTTCGCTTCTTATTATCTCCTATGCAAACAAGCCCATTACGAAAGTAATGAGCACGATAATGGCGATAATAAGGCTGTAAGCAAAGCCGTTCTTCATAGCATTTTCTCCTTTTGCAAGAGGTTAACATCACAATGAGCTCCTGTCAATCAAAAAAATAACGTTTTTTGTATACAATGCGCATTTTTATTAGAATATTCGCTATATGCTGAACATTCTATTAGTTTATCAACTGATTTTAGTTCTTACGGCGCCGAATAATTCCTATTGTGACTGCAGGGGAACAGCAAAGAAGACTGCAAGAATCGATTTCTATAATTATGCTTGTATACAAAAAATTTTTTTGGTTTTATTGACATAGATAATTGATTTGTGTATAATGCCACATCATAAACGAAGCGCCCCTTTCGCCGTACAGGCCATGCGAAAGGGGTTTATTATAAGACAGGAGGTAACTTTTATGGATTTCAGCAGCTTAGGATTCGGATACATCAAGGCTCCTTACAGATACGTCTGCAAGTATAAGGACGGTCAGTGGGGTGAGGGATATCTTACTGAGGATGATACCATTGTACTCAGCGAAAGCGCCTGCGTTCTTCAGTATGCTCAGACTTGTTTTGAAGGCCTTAAGGCTTATCGCACTGCCAACGATGACATCGTCTGCTTCAGGCCCGATCTCAACGCAGCGCGTCTTGTAAGTTCCTGCAAGAGAATGGTCATGCCTCCGTTCCCCGAAGATAAATTCCTTGAAGCGGTAAAGACCGTTGTCATGGCAAACAAGGATATGGTCCCTCCCTATGGCACCGGCGGGTCACTTTACGTCCGTCCTTTTATGATCGGAACTGATCCCATTCTTCCGGTAAAACCCTCCGGCGAATTTGAGTTCCGTATTTTCGTTTCTCCCGTCGGACCTTATTTCAAGAACGGAATCAAGCCTCTGACCCTGCGCATTGCGGACTATGACCGTGCCGCCCCTCATGGCACCGGCAATATCAAGGCCGGACTCAATTATGCCATGAGTCTTTATCCCACAGTAGAGGCTCACGAAGAGGGCTATGATGAAAACGTATATCTGGATCCGGGTTCAAGAACCTACATTGAAGAGACCGGCGGAGCTAATATCCTCTTCATTACCAAGGACCGGAAGATCGTCACTTCAAAGTCCGATTCCATACTTCCCTCAATTACCAAGAGATCCATTCTGCAGGTCGCTCAGGAGCGTCTCGGTCTGACCGTAGAAGAAAGAAAGATCAACGTTTCCGAAATTTCATCCTTCGTTGAATGCGGTCTCTGCGGAACCGCCGCGGTCATTTGCCCCGTCGGAAAGATCGTAGATCAGAGCCATCAGCCTGTATTCAGCGCCGATATGGATAAGGCCGGTGAAGTCACCATGAAGCTGTATAATGCTCTCTTAGACATTCAGCTTGGCCGCGCCGAAGCACCGGAAGGCTGGATCTTCACAGTAGGAAAATAGAGAAGAACCGTAAGCAGACACGTAAAAGTGTCTGCTTTTTCTTTTGAGGCTTATATTGAACACAAAACGTTAATATAATTGAAAAAGTACAGTCCAACCGCTATAATAAAAGAATATTGATTTCCTTCCCTTTGGGGAAAGGAGCAGCAACGGGAAAAAACAAGTAGGAGAAAAATAAATGAAATTAGGAATCGTCGGTCTGCCCAACGTGGGCAAGAGCACGCTTTTCAACGCAATAACCAAGGCCGGAGCAGAGGCTGCAAACTATCCTTTCTGCACCATCGAGCCCAACGTCGGCATCGTAACAGTCCCCGACGAGAGAATCACCAAGCTCCACGAGCTGTACAATTCCCGCAAGACTGTTTATGCAACCATTGAGTTCTGCGACATCGCAGGCCTTGTAAGAGGAGCATCCAAGGGCGAAGGCCTGGGAAATCAGTTCCTCGGACACATCAGAGAAGTAGAGGCTATCGTTCACGTAGTCCGCTGCTTTGAAGATCCCAACGTCATTCACGTTGAAGGCAAGATCGATCCGGCCGCAGATATCGATACGATCAATACAGAACTTATTCTGTCTGATATGGAGATCCTCGAGCGACGCATTGCCAAGGCCAAGTCTTCTATGAAGGGCGGAAACAAAGCTCAGTTGGGCGAACTCAACGTCATGCAGAGCATTTACCAGTGGCTTGGTGAAGGCAAGAACGCCAGAGGCATGGAATTCGAAGCTGAAGACGAAGCCTTCGTAAAGAGTCTGGGACTTCTTTCTTATAAGCCCATCATCTACGTCGCCAACGTAGCTGAAGACGGCGTGGCAGATGCCGACAGCAATCCCCATGTTCAGGCAGTAAGAGAAATCGCCGCTTCCGAAGGCTCGGAAGTTGTCGTTGTCTGCGCAGAAATCGAAGCTGAAATGGCAGAACTTGATGACGAAGAAAAGGCCATGTTCCTCGAAGAACTTGGCATTGACGAAAGCGGTCTGGACAAGCTCATCAAGGCATCCTACGAGCTTCTCAACCTGATTTCATTCCTCACCGCCGGCGAAGACGAATGCCGCGCATGGACTATCCGCAAGGGTACTAAGGCTCCTCAGGCCGCAGGTAAGATCCACACCGACTTTGAACGCGGATTCATTCGCGCAGAGACCATAGCTTACGACAAGCTTATGGAGGTCGGCGGCTCTATGGCCCAGGCAAGAGAAAAGGGCTATCTGCGCTCCGAAGGCAAGGAATACGTCATGAAGGACGGCGACATCGTCAATTTCTTATTCAACGTATAACTCGACTGAAAACGTTGAAATTTTACCAGAAGAATTCCGTTCACGGTTTTAGGAA
>JAKSSR010000005.1 GCA_024402995.1 Clostridia bacterium
GCTTCTGCAGCTCTCTTGTAAGTGGGAATACACATGGTCAGCATTACGATGCCGTCACCCTGCCATTCCATTTCGGGCTTGATGGTGTGACCGTCGCGATACTTTTCGGTTGCTTCCAGACGTCTGTCGACGCAGTCGGATTCGTCCAGCTCGTCGATGAAGACGATCTTGCTTCTGTCTTCAAAGGTGCAGCCGCCGATGAGTGCTGCGGGATCTGCGGGATCTCCGCCATACTGCTCAACGTTGTTGTAGCCGTAGTGTGCGGTTACGGGAGCAAAGTAGTCTTCGTCTCTTTCATAAATAGCGCCTACACCGAAGCCGCCCTCGATCTTACGGGCAATGCCGTCGCCGTTTCTTTCGGGATACTTGCCGGAATCGACAAAGAATCCGTCCTGAACAGACTTGAAGTAACCGCCGTTTTCAACGATCTCTTCCATAAAGAGGACTGCTCTTTCCTTCAGGTCTCTTGCGATCTCTCTGAGAGGTCCGTCCTTCTTCAGCTCGACCATGTCCATGAGACCGTCGAGACCGATGAGTGTCTGCTTTGCAGTGTCTACTGCTTCAATGTTGTAGATGTGCCAGGGAACGTTTCTGCCTTCGTCAGGAGTAATGGTGCTCTGGATATCTGCGCTGGTGAGCTTGGAGATGAACATGTTCATTACGTGAGTAACAGTAGCTTCTCTGGAGGAGGAGTCAATGTACTTGGTATTCATCTGGGCTCTCATCTTGTAATTCTTCAGCATATCGCGAAGAGCAACTGCATAGGGAAGATCCATGTACATGCAGGGACCGGGGGTTGCTGTAGGCGGTACGGTGGAGAGGGAGATATTTTCGGGCTTTACGCCGACCTTTTCGGAGAAGCGGGAGTTTATGGCGTGCTGAACGATGAGTTCGGGCATGACCTTCCATGCATCTCTTGCTGTTGCGTTGGCGTTATGAGCACCGTCGATCTGGAGCATGTTTGCCCATGCCATGATCTTCTTGGATTCGCAGGCATCTACGAAGGAACGTACCATGTTGACGTCTCTGTAGAGAACGTTGTACTGGGGATCCTGGTGAGCGCCGTTGACGCCTTCTTCAGCGAACATAACTGCGATGTCGGGGCCTGCAACGCCGGAAATGTAGGAATGATAGTTGAGAGGTCTGCCGACTTCGTCTTCGATCATGTCCAGAGCCTTACGCTGTGCTCTGACCTGCTTACGGGTTACGGGGATTCCGCCGAGGCCCTGGGGGGTGCCTTCCATAAGGCCGTCAATGTGGGACTGACCCATATGACGAATGACCATCAAATGGTCTGCACCGTGCCATGCGGCCATTCTCATACGTCTTACGTCGTCTTCAAATCTGCCGGAAGCGATTTCGGTGGTAATGGTGGGAGTGGGCTGAGGATCGATGCCTTCGAAATACTTTGCGGGAGGAAGGGGAACACCGTTCTTCAGAGGTTCAGATGCGTCCCTGTATTCAAAGGGGCCCATCTTGAGTCCGGGTGCGGGCTTTCTCCAGGTCCAGCCGCGGCGGCGGGGTTCATACTTGTCTAAGTCCTTAAGGAGTTCGACAACGTCAAGCTTTTCGTTTACTTTAAGTTCCTGCATTGTTTCTCTCCTTTCCTACTTTTTGAATGATGCAACTACAAGGTCCCAGCCTTCGCCTTCTGCCAGCATGTCGCCGGCTTCGGGGATACTGATATTCTTGATCTTTGAAAGCTTATAAACGCAGTGGCCTGCGCCCTTTCCCATGAGACCGTGATCGATGGTCTGATTTACGATCTTCTGGGTCTGGAGAGAGGAAATGCCCATACGAAGGAGGACAGATCTCTCAACAGAGGGTGTGGTGTTCTTGTATCCCAGTTCCAGAAGAGGATCGACGACCTGGTCGGTCAGTTCCCAGAATCTCTGATACAGTTCTTCATCGGAAAGATCAGCAATGTGCTTTCTTCTTTCTGCGAAATCGTCTGCTCTTTTCATCTTTTTCTCCTAATAATCTACTTTAATCCGGCGACAACATTTCTTACGAATTCTTCTGTTGCCAGGGTCTCTTCCATGAGGAACTTAATATCATCGTCACAGGGATCGAGAATGTTTCTCTTCTTGCAGGCCTTCTTGATGAAGCTTGCTCTCATGTGGTCCAGATCCATGTCGATGGTCTTTATGTAGGAAGGATCCTTGGGCAGAACGATGTTCTTGCCGGGCTTGTCCTCCTTATTGGGGTCGCCGAAGAATATCTCGATTCCGTTCTGTCTTGCGAATGCCAGCTGGGGCTGAACGTGCTTGCCTGCGCCGGTATATTCGGTTTCGGAAACGATGATGTATTCGTCTGCGGGAAGTTCCTGTGCAAGGCTGAATGCTGCTGCCAGAGCGGTATTGCCTGCAGGACCTCTTTCGACGCCTTCAAGGTTTGCCAGAGCTTCGGTAATATACATGACGTCGCCCTGCTTTACGGTAACGTATCTCTTCAGGTAGCGGAGAGGACGTGCGGCGCTTCTTGGAACATCGCTGTGGTCAGGATCTACTGCGTAGGGAACGCCGAATCCGGTATGTCCGGTGGTGCAGCTCTTCAGATTGAACTGCTTGTCGGATGCCATGTGAAGACCGGTAAGGTCGATGGATGCACCGACGCACTGAGTATTGACAGCGCCTGCCTTAATGAGGCCTCGGGCAGTACCGGTGACCATGCCGCCGCCTGCGGAGGTGCAGACTACCATTGCGGGGTCCTTGCCGTACTTTGCTCTGCACTGCATTGCGATCTCGTAACCCAGAGTTTCTACGCCTGCGATGCCGAAGGGAGAATAGAGGGATGCGTTGAAGTAGCCGGTGTCTTCCAGAATGGACAGGAAGCTGTAGAAGAGTTCGGGACCGACGGTCAGCTGAACGACTTCTGCGCCGTAGGCTTCGCAGCGTCTTGCCTTTTCAATGATCTCGGGCTGGCCTACGCCATTGGAGTCGAAGCATTCCTGAACGATGATGCACTTGAGCCCCTGCATTGCTGCCTGGGACGCTACTGCAGCACCGTAGTTGCCGGAGGTTGCTGCCATAACACCCTTGTAGCCCAGCTTCTTTGCATGAGCAACCGCGCATGCTGCGCGGCGTGCCTTAAAGGAGCCGGAGGGGTTAGAAGCTTCATCCTTTGCAAGGATTGTTGCGCCGTAACCGGGCTTTGCGTACTTTCTTGCAAGAGCGGTCAGGTTGCGCAGCTCGAGAATGGGCGTATTGCCTACGCCGGTGAGAGCCTGAACTCTTTCGATCTCTTCAAGGGTGTAGCCGGTGGAGGTCATAAGAGCCTCATAGTCAAAACGAAGTCTGCCGGATTCGAACTGATCGTAGTCCAGGCCGAGGGCTGCCTTCTGGATTTCATTGGATCTTCCCATTACGGAAGCATAATCTTTTGCAAGTGCCATTACTTGTCACCTCCGAACAGGATCTCTCTCAGCTGCTTGTCGATCTGAATAAGTTCGGGAACGAACTCACCGTAGCTGTGAGTGTAATGAGGATTGACCTCGATAAGTATGCCGTTTTCTTCTCTTCCGGTTGCGGTAATGACTTTGACTTCTTCGCCGATTTCAGCATCTGCCTGAAGTTCGCCCTTTACCCACATTTCGAGGGGGACCTTTGCGGTATCTTCGGGTACGGAAGGAGCTCTTCCTGCGGCATCCAGAACAACTCTGTGGATGCGGACCCAGTCACCTTTCTTTGCCATTTGTATTGCCTCCTGATATTACTTGATGATCTTCTTTTCTTCTTTGATGAGATTTCTGAAGTCGCCCATGATCGCGCGGGGAATGGGCAGGTCGATCATGGTCTTGAGACCGGCGTCAGCATTGATGACGTGGGGGATCATGTTAACGACCATGGCGATGGTTCCCAGGCCGCCTTCGATTTCCGGGCTGTTGAGGAGATTGACGTTGGGAGAACCCTTGATGATGACATAGTCACCGGTGGTAACGCCGACCTGTTCCGGTTCGATCTGCTGGGGATGATCCATGTGTACGGGGATTCCGTTGGAGAGCTTTGCTTCTGCGGTCATTGCAACGCCTGCGCAGGTGCCTGCTGCGGCAAAGCCGTGGGGGCTCTTTCTGTCAACGTCAGTGACGATGGGGTTCATGTCCTGGGAGAATTCAGCAACGGTGAGACCCATACCTTCTGCCATCATTCCGACGGATTCTGCGAAGCCTACGTGGCCGGCCATGGTGTGGTTTGCCTTTCTTGCCATGAATTCGTCAACGGAGATGCCGATGCCCTGTTCGCTCATGACCAGAGGTCCGAAGGGAGACAGAGAGTTGACTCTTCTGGAGGTGATCTCCTGAACGTCGGTGAGAACGCCGGTCATGACCAGTACGAGAAGGTCCATAATGTGGCCGGGGTTAACGCCGGTACCGAGGCAGGAAACGCCGTTTTCCTTTGCGATCTTGTCCAGTTCAGCGGCAAGTTCGGGGCTCTGAGCCTTGGGGAAAGCCATTTCTTCTGCGGTTGTGATTACGTTGAGCTTGTGCTCCATAACGAACTTGAGCTTGCTGAAAGCGTTCTTGGTGAAGGAATCTGTGCAGAGAAGAACGATGTCTGCAGCACCTTCCTTGATGACATCTTCAGCCGCCTGAATGATGACGTCAGGTCTGTTGCCTCTTTCGGTCTTGACATAATCGAACATGGAGGTTCCGATCTTCTTGCCCATATCTGCCACACCGACAACTTCGATACCCTTCTTATTGAGGATCATATCTGCCATTCCGCCGCCCATGGCGCCCAGGCCCCAAATGATTACTTTTACGTTTTCCATTACTTTTCCTCCGTTCTGCGTATATATTTTTCAAATTTTATAGACTTAATAACAGATTTATTGTACTATCATATGGTGCTGAAGAAAAGCGGCAAAATTTTATTCAGAACATTCCAAAAAGGAATAACCTACTACATATAGGGGGTCACAATGAATATACGCAAATATATAGCATTCCTCAGAAGCGTCGAAATGGGCAGCATTTCTCTTGCTGCAGATGAGCTGGGCTATACACAGTCCGCAGTCAGCAAAATGATCGCAGATCTGGAGAATGAATGGGACGTAAACCTTCTGACGAGAAACCACTACGGCATAGAATTGAGTTCAGAAGGCCTGAGCCTTCTGCCCACCATTCGTGAAATAGTCAGAGGCTACGACGACCTGAACTTTGCCGTTTCCGAGCTTCACGGCATGAGAGCCGGTCAGCTTCGTCTGGGATGCTTTACAAGCCTTTCCACCAGCGTTCTTCCCGGCGCTCTCAAAAGCTTCAAGGAAAACTATCCTGACATTAACATTCAGCTGCAGATAGGCGAATACAAACAGATAGCCGCGTGGCTGCAGCAAGGTAAAATAGACTGCGGCATTCTTGATATGGCCCTCAGCGGAGAAGTCGACATGAACTTCCTTCTCCGCGACAAGCTTGTCGCCATACTGCCGGAAGACCACCCCTTCGCAGCAGAACCGAAGTTCCCCATAAGGCGCATTGCCGAAGAGAACTTCATTGCACTTCGCGAATTCCAGGACTTTGAAATGAACGGCTTTTTCGAAAAGAACCACATCCGCCCCGCCTACAGCTACGAAGTCAACAGTGACTTTACTCTGCTCAGCATGGTGGAAAATGGTCTGGGCATAAGCATAGTCCACGAGACCATACTTCATCCGGCCCGCTTCAACGTGGTCACCCTGCCCTTAGACAAGACCGAATATTTCGACGTAGGCATGGGCATCAGAAAAGGCGGCGAGCCTTCAACGGTCACAAAACTCTTTATGGAACATATTAAAAACAGCATCTCCGGAGAATTACTTTAATGAGAATCAGAAAAACAACAGACATTATCAACGAAGAAGAGGTACTCCTCATTGCCAAAGCCTCAGACGCTCTTGCACATCCGGCAAGAGTCGAGATCTTCCGTTTCATATACAAGGAAAACATGGCCAGACACAAAGTCTGCAATAAAGACGTTGTGGCAGCCGTAGGCTATGCTCAGGCAACAGTCTCCCAGCACCTGAACAAGCTGGTCACCTCAGGTCTGGTCCAGGTGGAAAAGAAGGAGACTTATTCCTACTACTACGTCAATATCGGAATTCTGGGAAAATACCTCAACGCAGTAAGAAAGCTCAACGCGTAAAATTATATGAAAAAATTCAATTCCTTAAAACTGGGACTTACCGCCGGCGGTATATTTCTCGGAGCCGGCTATGTTTCAGGGCAGGAGCTCTGGAAATTCTTCGCAGCCTTCGGGCCCGTCGGGATTCCCGGACGAGTCCTTTCCCTGGCAGTCCAGCTCATATTCACTTACATAATTCTGTGGCTGGGACGGTACCTTGAGAACAGTTCCATGGACCGCATGCTCATTCCCGATGACAAGCCTCTGCTTCACGCAATAGTAAGCGTAATCCAGATGTCCTTCCTCTTCGGCGTGACCGTAATAATGTGCGCCGGAGCCGGAGCTTTGGTAAATCAGCTTCTGGGCATTCCGGCTGCAATTGGCGGAATACTCTTCTGCATCATAGCCTGCATGTTCGCCTTCAGAGGCATTGAAGGACTTTCCAGGATCTGCTCCGTTCTTGTTCCCTGCATGGTCGCCGTAAGCATGATCATCTCCGTCTGGGCCATTTCAAAGCAAGGCATAAGTGCGGTCTTCTCCATGGAGTACAGAAACACCAGCCCCCTCATTCCCAACTGGTGGATATCCCTTCTGACCTACGTTTCCTATAACATGCTGGCCGCCATAGGCGTCCTTCCGGCCCTCGGTATTGCGGCTGCGGACGACAAGGCCCTGAAGAGAGGCAACTTCCTAAGTGTAGTAATGCTCCTCATCATATCCCTCTGCATCATCTGCGCTCTGGGCGTAAGGCCCGACGCAACTTACGCAGAACTCCCCATGCTGGCTCTGGCAACAGAACTCAACCCCATTATCGGCTGGATATATGCCGCTTTACTGGTCACAGGCATGATGGGGACCACTGTTTCCTTCTGGCTGTCCGCATCCGATTTCATAATCGGCAAGCTGCCCCGGTTCAGAAATAAGAACAAGCTTATGATCGCAGTCATTGCAGCTGTGGCCTTCTCCGTTTCCCTTCTTGGCTTCGGCGATCTGGTAAGTACGGTATATCCCATCTTCGGATATCTGGGCTTTGTCTTCATGGCCCTATTGGTCAGGACCTACCTTCTCACCAGGAAACGTTCACAAAATTAATCGAAAAAGCACAAAAATTCCCGCCGGAAGAGGCTTCCCTCCCGGCGGGTTTGTTTTTGCTAATTATTACTTTTCGTCCTGCAGCAGATCCGGATCTGTTTCACATAGGTCCCGGATAAGCATCTGGCTCTCGTTGTACTTTTCGGCTTCTTCCAGAAAGTGCCTGTTTTCAATGGCGGTTTTTTCATTTCACTGACAATGGGGCACAGGTAAGCCCATTTTCATATGGTCTATGGAAAGATAGGGATAAGAGTATTTTCCCCGTATGGGAGGCACCTGTAATAATAATTATCATAAACTCTCCGCCACAGCCTTTATTGCCTCATAAGCCTTCCTAATGGGATGCTCCGGATCTTCCGCATCTTCACCTGCCGCTGCCACAAGCTTCTGCTTTTCAATGACCATATCCTTAAGAAGGACCTTCAGCACGTCGTGAGACATATTGCCCATAAAGCCCGCGTAGATCAACTCCGAGACAAAGCCCAGAGTGCTCGAAGTGTACCAGTTTCCGTTGAAGCGGTTGGCATCCTTTTGGGTATTTGTAAGTCTGCTGTTGATCTTGTTTGTCAGGAAAATAATGACCAGATTGCGCTCGGGATCGATCATGGACAGAGTTCCTGTCCACCCCTGATGACCTATGGTATTTCTGCAGGACAGAGGGCTGAAGTACCAGGAGCGTTCCATGTCGCCCTGACGGTTCCAGCCAAGGCCCCAGTTGGCGGCATTTACAGACTTTGGTGACATAAAGTTGTCAATTACACCCTTGCTGAAGAAGCCATGTTCGCCGTAGCCTCCGCTGAGCATAACAGAAGCCAGCTTTGCCAGATCTGTGGCGCTTGCGAAAAGTCCCGCGTGACCGGCAACGCCTCCCAGACAGCACCAGGCTTTCTCGTCGTGAACGGTGCCCTGAAGAGTTTCAGTTCTCATGGACTTGAACTGTACCACGCCGTCGCGGCTGTTGCCGTTAAGCTCAGTAGCTGCGCAGTCTTCCGGCTTAAATCCGTGCTTAAGTGGATTCATGCATATGTGCTTAAGCCCCATGGGCTCCCAGAAAACCTTACGTAGGAAGTCATCTTCGGGCATGCCTGTTACCTGTTCCACGATGAGGCCCAGAAGCATATAGTCTGCATCAGAATATACGGTCTGAGTGCCGGGACGGTACATCATGGGAGTCTTGCAGAGGCAATCCAGAGTTCTCTTTCTTGTCTCATCGCTGCCGTCATCTCCGGAATACAAAACGTTTTCCACGTCACCACGTTTCTGGCGGCCCTGATCGTAACGGTCATAGTAATAGCGGGGGTCTGCGGGGAAACCGGCCTGATGGCGGAGTATATCGCTGAGCCTCAGGCTCCTCTTCCATTCCTTCTGAACTTCGAGGCCGGGATTATCATAGCCTTCATAGCTCAGGTCTATAACATCCTCGGCGAATCTTTCGCCAACGTATTCTGTCACTCGCTTTTCCACATCCAGCAGTCCCCGGCTGACCAGGTACTGAATGGCGTAGTTGGTAGCGTACATTTTGCTGTTGGAAGCAAGATCGTACAGTGTGTCATTATTGACCATGGGACTGTCTTCTTTAACTCTTCCGTCCTGTTCATAGGAATTGAGCTTGCCCCAGCAGTTGCGGTAAGCAAGTCTGCCGTCCTTCACTATGGCCAGCTGAGCAGATGTAAAGCCATTTTCCACGTCGCTTTCCACGATTTTCTCAATGACCCTCATAACTTCGGCATCGATCCCTGCTTCTTCAAGACTCCCATCCAGGACTTCTGGATAGGGAATGTCCACGTCTATGACCTGCTTCAGACCTTCCGGTTCAACACAAAGGACCATGAGGCTGTTCATTCCGTCGCGGGTATACCTTGAAATGTCGATCCGTGTTCTTTCTTCCGGCTTTACGTAAGAAACGTCCATCTCAATATTGTTGACGTAAAGACGGAAGCCTGTTACGGGCTTGTGAGGGGTTACGTAAATACAACCCTGACCGTGGAACATGATAAAGCCAACCATGTTGTTCATTGCCAGAGTATCGTCGATTTTTCCGTTATTCCAGTCTGGGAAAGACAAAGAACGCTGAAAATTTGTACTCATATTTACCTCTACTTGTGATATTTTTCGTGATTGTTGATCTTAAAGGCTCTGTAGATCTGCTCCAGAAGGATGACCCTCATTAACTGATGGGGGAAAGTCATTTTGGAAAAAGACAGACGGTGATCCACTTTACCAAGCAGCTCCTGTGACAGACCCAGAGAGCCGCCTATGATGAAATAGATGGTACTTTTTCCGTCAAGAGCAAGATCTGAAATAAAGCCTGCCAGTTCCTCCGAGGTCTTCTGTTTGCCCAGAACGTCAAGAGCAACCACGTATGAGCCGCTTCCCCGGCCGTCCAGCTTTTTCATAATGTTTTCGCTTTCGGCTTTGATCACGGCAGCCTCTTCAGAGGGACCTGCATTATCAGGCAATTTGACCTCGGCAAGTTCAGTTATGGTCAGCTTGCAGAAGCGTCCCAGCCTTTTGCTGTATTCCGCCACCGCGTCTGTCCAGTATTTTTCTTTAAGTTTTCCTACGCATATTACGTCGATATTCATAACAAGTTCAATAATAACATAAAAAAGGCACAGAAGCTCAATGCTTTGTGCCTTTTTGTTCATGTTCATTTTTTCTGTTTAGAAAGAGATGTTTCCGTCGGTAAGAGTAACGTTAAAGGTCATTTCTTCAGATTCACGCATAACTGTCAGAGTTACCACGTCTCCGGGAGCGAACTTCACCAGAATGGAGTTCAGCTTGTTCATGGTATTGACCTGTGTTCCGTTTACAGCAACGATAACGTCGTCTGCCTTAATGCCGGCAAGCTCTGCGCCGCCGCCCTTTGCTACGGTAGAAACGTAGATGCCGTCAGAAACGCCGAACATTTCCATCAGCTGTTCCTTGGTGTAATTGCTGGATTCAAGACCTACACCGCTGATTCCGATGTAAGGTCTGGTGAAGCTTCCGGTTGTCTTGATCTGTTCAACGATGGGCTTTGCTTCGTTAATAGGGATGGCGAATCCCATGCCTTCGCCGCTGCCGGCCTTGGCAGAGTTGATTCCGATGACCTGGCCCCTGCTGTTGAGGAGAGGTCCGCCGGAGTTGCCGCTGTTAATGGTGGCATCGGTCTGCATAAGACCTTCCATAGTGGTTCCTGTGCTGCTGCCGGAAGAATCGCTTACGGTAATTGTTCTGTTGAGTCCACTGATAATACCCTGAGACATGGATCTTTCAAAGTCCAAACCGAGAGGATTGCCTATGGCTGCTGCATAGCTGCCGATCTTAACGGTGTCGCTGTCGCCCAGTTCTGCGGCAACAAGATTATTTGCTTCGATCTTTACAACTGCCAGATCCAGAACCGGTTCGTACCAGACTACGGAACCCTGAACTTCCTGTCCGTCGTAAAGGCTTACGGTAATTGACTTGTAATCGCCGTCATTAATTACGTGAGAATTGGTGAGGATGTATCCTGCTTCATCTACGATGACACCGGTGCCGACGCCTTCGTTTTCATAGGTGTATCCACCGCCGCCGTTTCCGAAGCCGAAATTGAATCCGAAACCGAAGGGGCTTCCGCTGTAGCTCTCTTCCCAGATAGTATCGATGCCTACTACAGAGGGCAGAACTTTTTCTGCAACTGCTTCCGCGACGGTCAGGTTTTCATCAACGTTTACTGTGACTGACGCTGCCGATACAATTCCATCGGTATTAGACGATGCAGTATTGATATCTGCAGTTTGCTGCTCTTTATCTTCTGCGATGACGGTACGGAGAAGCGCACCGACCTTTGTGTCGCTTTCCTTGATTCTCAATGCAAGGCATGCGCCGGCAAAACCGCATCCTGCTGCGATAATTGCCACAAGGATAATCGAAATCAGCTGAGTTATTGCTTTCTTCATTTTTACTCCCTTCTTTCTTTCCTTAAACTGAGTATATGGGGCTGATCTGTGATCTTGAGAGTACCTCCACCCGAACGTCATTGCCGGTGGCGACTCCCTCTTCCTCCAAAATATTTTCCATTGTGGCAAGAGCCATTTCGGGGAAATTGTTTTCCTTGCTCAAATGAGCCAGGAGGACTTGCCTCTTTCCGAGACGCCCTTCGTTTCTTTCCCTCTTCAGCACCGCCGCAAGGGCTTTTGCTGCCGAATCGTTGGACAGGTGTCCTTTTTCACCAAGTATCCTTTGTTTCAGGAACCAGGGATATCTGCCTACTCGCAGTATGCTTTCATCGTGGTTTGACTCAAGAACCAGTATGTCACTCTCGGCCATGGTCTCCAGAATTTTTCCGTTTACCACACCTGTATCGGTCACCACGGATATAACACTTCCGCTGCAGCTTACAGAATAGCCCACGGGGTCAGCCGCGTCGTGTGAAACGGCAAAGCTTCTGACCTCCATGTCCGCTACCATAAAAGATTCTCCGGCTTCGATAGGATGCTTTTGGAAAAGCACCTCGTCCCCTATGCACTCAAGAGTGGCTTCTGTCCCGTAGAGACAAGCCTTCGTCTTCTTCGAGAGAACAGCGAGACCCTTTATGTGATCGGAGTGTTCGTGGGTAACAAGGACCGCATTCAGGTCCTCTGCGCTCAAGCCCAGCTTACTAAGGCCCTCACATATCTGTTTAGCGCTTATGCCTGCGTCTATAAGCAGGCTGCCCTCGTCCGAATATATCACGTATGAATTTCCGCTGCTCCCGCTTGCAAGAGAGCATAATGCCAGATTCATTTCAGCGTCCTCATTATGCTTCACTATTGTGAAGATTTTGTGTTCTGATTATTAACAGTTTATTATGGTTTTGAAGATTTATCCAAAACCGCAGCCGCCTGAGCCTTTCAAGGCTTTACTCAGCAAAGGCCTCTATGTAGTAGCAGTCTGTGCCGCTTTCAAATTTCCAAGCCGGAATTGCCGTGTCCTCCAGGGCATAACCTCCGCTCAGGGACATGTCTACCCAGTAGACGAGATTTACCTTTTCAATGACAAGGTCTTGTGGTATCTCGCCCTTGAAACTGTCCAGCAGCTTGATAAGAGCTTCCGAGGCCGTAATGAGCTGACCTTTGGTGTCCCCTTCCGATTCAGGTTTGATCTCGCCGGGGAAATCTCCTGACGCCTCTACAGGTAAGCCCCTGCGAGTATTGATTCTCTTTTCTCCACCGTAATCAAGGCTTACAAACAGCACGGGGAGCTTCTTGATCTCTACGGGAAGCTCTGCTTTAACAATGACTCCCTTCAGCTTTGCATACTCAACAGCACTTTCCGCCGCCAGCTGTCGCTGCTCCATCGTATCTCTGTATCCGGAAATATAGACGCTGCCCATAAACAGGTTGGTTATCAGCAGCGCGATTATGATTATAGTTTTTGCTTTTGACCAGTCCATAGTGCCCTCCTACCTTGAAAAACCAAGGGGCGAGCCCCCGTACAAATCGAAGAAGAAACAGCTTCCGCTCTTAAGTCTGACAACCCAGCAGGGAAAAAGACTGTCATCACTTGCAAAGAGATAATAACCCATGGAAACGGAGTCCATAGAATCCGCAATTATGGAAAATGCCGCATCGGTATCCGGCGAAAGAGCGTCATTGTTCTCGACCTTATACATGTGGCTTGCGTTGCTGGCAATGACGTTGGCCGCATCGCACACCAGGCTTTCGTCGCCGCTTACAAAATTCGTAAGGGTGACCGCATCGCGGAAATAATACGAGACACTTCCGGAGCTTACTGTAACGATCATGGGAACGCCGCTTTCGGCATATATGCGGTTATTTCCGATGTATTCGGCAAAGCCGAATGTATAGCTTCTGTCTCTCTGTGTTCCCTTTTCCTCAACTTTCACAAGGCGATAAGTGATACCCTGAGAACTGCTGCCCCATCCACCGCATTGAGCGACAAAATTAAGGGCTGTTTCAAGATCTCCGAAAAAGCCTTTAGACTCACCGCTGGTATCCGCCTTATACTCGTAGCTTCCGTTCTGTAAAACGGTCAGGGTTTTCTGTCCGTAGCCGTACATATATGTCACAGTTCCGAAGTCGTCAGTCATTCGGCGGACAAAATCGAAGGTGTCGCCGAAAATGCCCTCGGCCATAATGCTTCGCATATTTTCGTTCTCCGACTCTTTTTCGTAGCGGCAGACCTGCTGACTGCTGTGTTCAGTTATGGGGATCAGAGCGCTGCTTGTGCATCCCAGAATAACGCTGGCAGGATAATATGTAGACTGGAGAGCTGTATCTTCTGTCAGATCTGGACGATCAAAGTCTGCACCTTCCAGGGCTAATCTGTAATAGACCTTATTGGCTCTGTCCTGAATGAAAATACTGTCTTTTGCGGCATCGGAATAGGCCAGACTGCTTATATATGCAATACCCTCCGCAGCAGAAGTCTCGATCCCGTTTCTGGTGCAGAATTCCTGGTATGGAAGATCCACAGGCCACTTTATAATGGCACATCCGTATTGATCCATAGCTCTGTTGTACTGGTCTTCCGTAATTGTATAGACCTGAACCGTGCCGCCATATATGCCTTTTAGACGTGCAATAGAGTCTTCCTGAATCGCAGACATACCATCGTATTCTATAGCAAAACAGCCGTCACCGTTGCCTACGGCAAGATACTCCGGGACGATGACGTCAAGGCAATCGGGTACATCGTCTTCCCTGTCAATAAAGGGCAGGAGTTCAGACAGCACAATAGAACTGCCGCTGTCGCTGGACCAAAGCAAATATAAAAGTAGTATTGTCATTAAAAACAATACTACGAGAATTACATTCTTTACATTTTCAACAATTCGCCTTGAATCCGTCATCTCTGGTTATTTGAAAACTTTCTTGATCAGGTTCTGAATGAACTGAAGAGCCGTTGTGGTCTGGTTCTGGAAAATGTTCTGATCCTGCTTTTCGGCCTTCTGCTTTACCGCAACGACACTATTTACGGTGGATACTACTGTATCATTTTCTCCCAGAGTCTCGACCTTGACTTTGTAAAGTCCGGGCTTTACACTGCTAAGCTGCTTGGTATAAAATCCTACGTCACCGGTATTGGTGTAACTTGCTGCAGCGGAAAATACGCTGTCCGTGTATTTTTTCAGATCAAGACTGCTCAGATCACTTGTCGTCATATCAGTTACATCCACAGAAACCAGATTCCCGGCGGAATCCTTTTGTTTTTCTTCGTATACTGTGACCTTTATTGTGACCTTTTCCGTGACTTTAACCGATACAAGGACGCTGTCGCTGTAGACAATACTGTTTGCCGCTGGACTGACGACGGACGCAGCAAAAGAAGCCGTGCCTGCCAACAACAGCAAGCAAAGCGTCAATGCAATTATGCGGGCAAATCTTTTCCGCATGGCCGACGTCCTTTCTTGTACGCAAAAAATACCTTTTACGGCACTATTACGGATATATTATATATACGTATTGTTACAGAATTATTACACGCCCTTTACCCTGCTATTACAATTTGAAATATGCACAGCTGTATGCTATACTTTGTTAAGCTTTATATTTCAACTAAATCGTATATAGGCGATATACAATGAAGATAGTAAATATCTACACTGACGGGGCTTGTTCCGGCAATCAAAATGACAATAACATAGGTGGCTGGGGCTGCGTTCTGGAGTTCGGGGAACACCGAAAAGAACTCCACGGAGGAGAGATCGACACCACCAATAACCGCATGGAGCTGACCGCTCTCATTTCCGCCCTTGAATGCCTCAAAGAGAAAAATCTATCCCTCAACATCTTTTCCGACAGCTCCTACGTCATCAACTGTTTCCGAAATAAATGGTACGTAAAATGGCAGCAGAACGGCTGGAAAAACTCTGCCAAAGAGCCTGTTGAGAACCGTGAGCTTTGGGAAAGGCTCCTGACTCTCCTCGACGGTCAGACTCCCCGATTCTACCTGGTCAAGGGCCACCTGAACCTCGGCTGGACAGAGGCAAAGCTAAACACATATTTTGAGAAATTCAAGACTCACAACGGTAACGGTTTCTCCTACGACGACTGGCTGAAAATTGTCTCCATGAACATACGCTGCGACGAGCTTGCCAACGTTTTCGTCAACGAGACCAACGAGGAAAGAAAAAACAACGCATAAAAAAGAGACCGCAGGTCCGGCACTTGTCCGGCTTGGGTCTCTTTTCTTTTTTTCATTTGAACTACGCTACTGATCTGCAAGTAAGATCTCAAGGAGTCTGTCCAGTTCGCCTCTGCTGTAATATTCCAGCTCCAGCTTACCTTTCTTTTCAGTACCGTTGATCTTTACCTTTGTACCAAGAGCTTCAACCAGCTTTTCTTCCATGTGTCGAATGTCGGAAGGCTTGGATTTTGAACGTTTGCGGGGTTTCTTATCTGCGGATTTAGAGCCTGTGTAACTCTCGATTTTTCTTACGGACCAGCCGTTTTCTACGGCAAGCTTTGCTGCCTCAAGCTGCAGCTCTTCTCCCTGAAGTCCGGCGATCGCTCTTGCATGTCCGGCAGAAAGAGTTCTCTCCGCCACCATATTCCTGATTTCTTCCGGGAGCTTCAGCAGTCTCAGAGAGTTGGCAATATAAGGTCTGGATTTGCCTATGACTTTTGCAGCTTCATCCTGATTAAGACCATATTCGCTCATGATTTCCTGAATTCCTTCAGCTTCTTCAATGCTGTTCAGGTCTTCACGCTGCATGTTTTCGATCAGGGCATAGAAAGCGTTCTGTCTGTCGTCAAGCTTTCTGACTATAGCGGGGATCTGCTTAAGTCCGGCCTTTCTTGCGGCGCGCCAGCGTCTTTCGCCTGCTACAAGTTCATACCCTTTGCTTGCAGGACGAACCAGAACCGGCTGTATCACGCCATATTCCAGAATTGAAGATGCCAGATCGTCCAGTGCTTCTTCATTAAACTCTTTTCTCGGCTGGGCAGCATTGGGCTTAATATCGCTGAGATTGATATATACTATCTTTTCCCCCGCGTCTTCTTCTTTTGTTTCTTTTTGCTTAACCGTTGCAGTTTCAGGCTTTACAGCCTTAGCACCTGCAGCCTTTTTTTCTTCTTTTGCGGGTTCTATGCTTGCTGGTTTAGGATCAAATCCTACATCTTCAAATAAGGATCCAAGACCTCTGCCAAGGCCGCCGGTCTTCGCTTTAGCCATGCTTTGCCTCCGTTCTGAGGAACTCCTCTGCAAACTCCTGATAAGCCTTTGCCCCCTTTGATCTGGGGTCGTAAGAAGTGATGGGAAGTCCGTAACTTGGAGCCTCCGCTAGCCTTACATTTCTGGGGATGACCGTTGAATACAGAAGGCTTCCGAAGTACTTCTTTACTTCCTCAACGACCTGAATCGAAAGATTTGTTCTTCCGTCAAACATGGACAGAATTACACCTTCTATGGAAATATTCGGATTTAAGCTGCGTCTTACAAGATCGATGGTGCTCATCAGCTGGCTTACACCTTCAAGAGCGTAAAATTCGCACTGGATAGGAATAAGAACGCTGTCTACAGCAGTCAAAGCATTGATAGTCAGCAGGCCCAATGAAGGCGGACAGTCTATGAAAATATAGTCATAGACAGTTCTTACCTTATCAAGAGCTTTCTTAAGTCTCTTTTCTCTTCCTTCCAGCTGGACCAGTTCGATTTCCGCTCCGGCAAGGTCTACGCTTGCGGCAATTATGTCAAGATTCTTAACTCCGGTACTATATATAGTATCTTTCGGGTCTAAATTTTCTTCTATAAGAAGATCATAGCTGGTTTTCTTCAGACCTTTTTTTACAATTCCCAGGCCGCTTGTTGTATTTCCCTGAGGATCTATATCGAGGACCAGAATTTTTTTACCCTTAAGCGCAAGACATGCTGCCAGGTTAATATTCGTGGTTGTTTTACCAACTCCACCCTTCTGGTTAAATATTGCTATTGCTTTACCCATATTTTTCCTTTCATTTGTCATTTACTTCTCAGAAAGTCGGTAAAAGAATTATACAACATTATAATTTTACTTTCCACCCATTTTTGTATGTTTCACGTGAAACATGACAATAAAAAAGTGAAACGCCGATTTCGACGTTTCACGTGAAACATTATACTTATACCAAGGGTTCTTTTGACGGAAGCCCAGCCTTTCTAGGATAAGTTCCGGGAGTTTTTGAAACCTTCTCAACCCTTACAAATCCATGGCCTGAGCCTTCTATACCATCGTTTTCAAATTCATGAAGAAGGCCGCCGAGCTTCGTGACTGCATGGGCTGCAGCCTCAATTTCTTCAGCAGCATTTTCAGTTTTGTACGCCGTGAAACTGCCTCCGACCTTTGCAAAGGGGAGACAATATTCAGAAAGAGTAGTCATATTGGCAACTGCTCTGGAGACTACCAGATCGAAACTTTCTCTGTAATCTTTCTGTCTTGCCAGATCCTCTGCTCTGGAATGTACTGTCCGAAGATTAGCAAGCCCTATTTCATCGGCAACAGCCTGTACAACCTTCAGCTTCTTTCCAATTGCATCCATAAGGACAAATTCCTTATCCGGATATGCGATTGCGAGGGGAACACCGGGCAGTCCGCCTCCGGTACCTACATCTATAATACGCGCTGCTGTTGAAATTTCAGGCCTACCGACGATCGTAAGAGAGTCGATGATATTCTTCTGAATAAATTCTTCCTCATCTTTTACCGCTGTGACATTTATCTTTTCATTCCATTCAAGAGTAAGTTTCATGAATTGGTAATATTTGTCACATAATTTAGAATCAATGCCCTTTTCAGTAAGGAATTCTATTAAAGTCATTTTCCATATCCTATCAAACGCCGCAATGAGCCTTACTCAACTTGATTTAAGACCCCCAAAAACATTGAAAAATCAAGCTTTTTCGTTCTTGTGCAGATATACGAGAAGAACATTGATATCCGCCGGAGAAACGCCTGAAATACGAGATGCCTGACCAACGCTTGCAGGTCTGAACTGGTCAAGCTTCTGTCTTGCTTCAAGTCTGAGACCTTCCATACCCAGGTAATCTATACCATCGGGAAGAACTTTATTTTCAAGTTTCTTAAAAGCTTCTATCTGAGCAAGCTGCTTATCGATATATCCGGCATACTTCAGTTCAACTTCGACTTTTGTAATTACGTGATCTGAAAGAGAAGGTCTTTCAGTATCGATAGCTGCCATATTTGCATATGTAACCTCAGGTCTCTTGATAAGATCAGCGAGACTTATGCGGTTGTCTATGGGTGAAGCACCGAGGGAAGCCAGCCATTTATTGATTTCAGACGGGGCTTTTGTAGTCTGCTTAAGCCTTGAAATTTCAAGCTCTGTAAGCTTTTTAGACTCACAGAATCTTGCGTATCTTTCTTTACTTACAAGGCCAATGTCATAGCCCTTCTGCGTCAGTCTCAGATCCGCGTTGTCCTGACGGAGAATAAGCCTGTATTCCGCTCTTGAAGTCATTATACGATAAGGCTCATTAGTACCTTTAGTGACCAAATCGTCGATGAGAACGCCGATATAAGCCTCGGATCTGTCCAAAATGAAGGGATTTTTGCCGTCTAGCCACAAAACTGCGTTAATTCCGGCCATAAGTCCCTGGGCTGCAGCCTCTTCATAACCGGAACTTCCGTTAAACTGGCCTGCACAGAAAAGACCTTTAAAGTTCCTGTGTTCAAGGTTAAGTTTAATATCAAGAGGATCTATACAGTCATATTCTATGGCATAGGCAGGCCTTACAAGTTCAATGTTCTCAAGACCGGGAATAGTTTTATAAAAATCACGCTGCACATCTTCGGGAAGGCTTGAAGACATACCCTGAAGATACATTTCTTCAGTTGACAGCCCTTCCGGTTCCACGAATAACTGATGACGTTCTTTATCAGCAAAGCGCTCTATTTTAGACTCAATTGACGGGCAATATCTGGGACCTACACCCTCGATCAAACCACCGAACAGAGCAGAACGGCTGAAATTGTCACGAATTATCCGGTGAGTTTCCTCATTTGTATAGGTCAGATAGCAATTTACCTGTTCCTTATCCAGATCATCATTCATAAATGAGAACGGGACCACGTGATCATCCGGTTCCTGGACCTGCATTTTACTGTAATCCAGAGAACTGGACAGTACACGGGCAGGCGTTCCGGTCTTGAATCTTCTAAGCTTAAGACCCTTCTGCTTAAGATTTTCAGCAAGCATGTTGGATGGTGCAAGACCATTGGGACCGCTTTCCATAACACAGTCACCGATATAAATCTTTCCTCCAAGGAAGGTACCCGTAGCAATGACCACTGCGTCACAGTTAAAGTAAACTCCTGTTCTTAGGAGCACGCCCTTGACCCTGTTGTCTTCAGTAAAATCAATATCTACAGCCTCTCCCTGCCTCAAAAGAAGATTGGGAGTAGTCTCCAGAATATGCTTCATTTCATCATGATATCGGACCTTGTCAGCCTGAGCACGAAGAGAATGGACAGCAGGACCCTTTGCGGTATTCAGCATTCTGCTCTGAATAAAGGTCTTATCAATTACAAGACCCATCTGACCGCCGAGAGCATCTATTTCTCTTACCAGGTGACCCTTTCCGGTACCACCGATTGCAGGATTGCAGAACATATTGGCAACTGCTTCAAGATTAATGGAAAGTATAAGGGTCTTCTTGCCCATTCTCGCAGAAGCAAGGGCCGCTTCACAACCGGCATGTCCGGCTCCTATGACGATAACATCGTATTTGCCTAAAGGTTTAATTTCCATCTTATATTCTTACTTTCCAAGGCAGAACCTTGCAAAAATTTCGTTGATAATTTCATCACTGGCAGTATCACCGGTTATCTCACCAAGATAATCAAATGCAGCTCTGATATTCACTTCAATAAAATCAAGAGCCTCGTGAATTGCTGTCATATTTTCTGCCTGCTCAACTTCTTCTTTTGCTTTTCTAAGCAGACTTGCATGTCTGACGTTAGTCACCAGAACATCGTTTTCGCGCCTTATCTGTCCGCCTGTGACAAACATTTCAATAGCATCTTCAAGTTCTTCAACACCCTTGCCTTCCGCAAGAGAAGTCTTTATGACCTTTAAATTAGGAGCTGTTTCAAGCATATTTTCATCTGTCACAGTGTGGAGATCCTGCTTGTTCAGAACAATGATCGCAGATCTGTCATTTATCATTTTCAACAGTTCTTTGTCCTCTTCTTCAAGAGGAGTGCTGCTGTCTATAAGAAGTAAAATGAGATCAGCTTTATCGAAAGCCTGTTTACTTCTTTCAATTCCAAGACTCTCCACAGGGTCATCAGTTTCGTGAATTCCAGCAGTATCCGTAAAGCATATTCTTATTCCTCTCAGAGACGCCTGTTCTTCAATGGTGTCTCTTGTCGTACCGGGAATATCGGTAACAATACTGCGGTTTTCTTTCAGAAAAACGTTCATTAAAGATGATTTTCCTACGTTGGGCTTACCTACTATCGCAACGGAAAGGCCTTCTCTTATAATTTTACCTTCTCCAGCTGAAACAAGTAAGTTATTAATTTCATCGTTTATTAGCGATAAACGATTTAATATTTGATCATAGGTTATTTCCTCAATATCCTCATCGGGGTAATCCATATTGACCGTAATATCTATAAGAAGCTCTTTGAGTTTGTCCCTTACAGCCCTTACCTTAGATGATAAGTTTCCTCCCATCTGCCCGAGAGCTGCATCAAAGGATCTGGAGCTCCTTGCTTTTATAAGATCTATAACCGCTTCTGCCTGAGAAAGGTCCATCCTACCGTTGAGGAAGGCCCTCTTGGTAAACTCTCCCCTTCCGGCTGGTTCAGCACCGCTTCTTAAACAGAGTGCAAGTATTTCCTTTAAGGAAATATAACTTCCGTGGCATTGAATTTCCACCACATCCTCACCGGTATAAGTATGAGGAGCCTTCATATAAACAGCCAGAACTTCATCAAGTCTGGTTCCGTTCTGGGGGTCCTCGATATACCCGTAATGCATATATCTGGGCTTAATGATCTGTACGCCTTTGGCGGACACGAAAATCTTCGTAAGTATATTCAGGGACATGGGCCCGGACATTCTTACGATGCCGATTCCGCTTTCTCCGTATGCAGTTGAAATAGCAGCGATAGTTGATTCCATAGTTCAAAAAAGAGGCCTTTTCAGGCCCCTTAAGTTCTTATTTAGAAGCTTCGATAATGACCCTTCTGTAGGGCTCTTCACCTTCACTTCTGGTGGTTACCTCAGGACGCCTTTGCAGAGCCGTGTGGATAACTTTTCTTTCATAAGGATTCATAGGTTCAAGTCTGACGGTCTTACCGGTGCGGACGGCTTTGTCAGCCAGTCTGAATGCCAACTTCTCCAGAGTCTTTTCTCTCTTTTCTCTATAGTTTTCGGCATCGACGATAACGCGGGTATAACCGGGCTTTTCCTTATTTACAACAAGGCTGGTAAGATACTGGATAGCATCAAGAGTTGCTCCTCTCTTACCAATAATGGTACCTGTATCAGGTCCTTCGATCTCGCAGTAAACGCATTCAGCATTCTTGCTGACCTTGACGCTTACGTTAAGACCCATTTCTTTAACAACGCTTTCAAGGAAGACCTTTGCGGGATTTTCCGGATCTTCAACAAGATCAGCAGGCTTTTCCACCAGTACCTTGATTTCTTCGGGCATTTCGCCTTCTTCGAACTCAACGGAAGGCTTCTTTTCGCGCTGTTTTCTGCTCTTACTCTTGCTGCGGCTTCTTTCTTTACGGGAAGGAGCGGCTGCAGGCTTTTCAGCCTCTTCCTTTTCTTCTCCGTCAACACCACAGACTTCTATGCAGATTTCCTTGTTTCCTTCGTATGTGACTTTCTTTTCCGGCTTTTCGGCTTTTTCGGATTTTTCAGCCTTTACAGCTTTCTCAGCCTTCTCAGGAGCCGGAGTTTCCTTCTTGACCTCAATCTCTTCTACACGGACCTTTGCAAGTTTAGAGCCTATGCCGAAGAAGCCTCTTGAGGGCTGCTCCAGGACAGTTACTGTAACTTGGTCACGGGTAAGCTTGAGATCCTTCAGGGCAAGTTCGACTGCAGAGTCGATATTGTCGCCCCATTTTTCAGAATATCTCATTTTGCCTCCAAAGATGCTATTTGTTTTTCTTCATATTCTTCTTTACTTCTTCTTCGGCTTCTCTCTTAAACTTCATTTCCTTGCTCTTCTTATTAAGGAAGAAGGTCTGGATCATCTGGAATCCGTTACCGATTGCCCAATAAAGTGCAAGACCTGCAGGGAAGCTCTTTGCAAGTGCAAAGATCATGACGGGGAAGAAATACTTCATTCCGCTCATCATACCTGTTGTATCGTTGGAAGATGACTGAGCCTGAGTAAAATACGTGGTGATACCGGCCAGGATAGGAAGTATCCAGGCATCGGGCTGGCTCAGATCGGGGATCCAGAAAAATGATTCATGTACAGCAACGATCATTTTTGCTGTATTGATGTAGCTTAAGGGATCTCTTAATAAGGCATACAGACCGAAAATGATAGGCATCTGAATAAGGAGAGGAAGACATCCGCTTGTGGGACTGATTCCTTCCTTCTGATAAAGTTCCATTGTTTTCTGATTCAACGTTTCTTTATCATGTGCGTATCTGGACTGTATTTCCTGCAGTTTTGGCTGCAGTTCTGCCATACGAGCACTGTACTTAATCTGCTTTCCGTAAAGGGGAAGCATAATAAGTCTGATCAGTAAAGTCAGAATAATTATAGAAAATCCATAGTTATCTACAACATTGTAGATAAGGGACAACAAGTAACCAATCGGTGTAGCTAATAACTTCATAGTTGCTGTTTTCCTCCAATAATACCTTTCGCTATTTTAGGGAACTGGGTCATATCCGCCGGGGTGACCCGGATGACACCGGAGTATTCTCTTAATTCCAAGAATAGTTCCTTTAACAGCACCGTATTTTTGAATTGCCTCCTTTGTGTATTGAGAACACGTGGGAGTATAAATGCAGTGAGGACCGATGAGCGGTGAAATACATTTCTGATATACGTTTATCAAAAAAATAAATATATGCCTCATCAGTTACCTGCTCTGCGGCAAAAATCCGGCCTTCTTAAAAATTCCTCTTATAGATCTGGCAACATCATCACATTTTGCATCTGTAATGGTGTTTCTGGCTATGAAAAGAATATCATAACCTGCGGGAAGATTATCTTCTACCTGGCGAAAGGCTTCTTTCATAAGACGCCGCGCTCTGTTTCTCGCGACGCTGTTTCCTACCTTTTTGCTTGCCAAAAAGGCTTTTCTGCTTAAGTCAAGGTTGTTTTTGATATAAAAAACCACCACATACTTACTTCCCGAGGATTTTCCTTTACGATACAGGTTATTAAAATCATCCCTGTTTCTTAAAACATCGGGTTTCTTCATGCTTTAACCTTTATTCCTGTCACAAAAAATTTTCTTAGACGGTGAGAGACTTTCTGCCTCTGAGTCTTCTTCTCTTCAGAACGTTTCTGCCATTCTTGGTAGCCATTCTCTTACGGAAACCGTGTTCCTTCTTTCTCTGTCCCTTCTTGGGCTGATAAGTCATTTTGCTCATGAGTGTATCCTCCTCTCTCATATTTTAAGCAATAAGCTCTTAATGATATAATTTTAAAAATCTTTTGTCAACTTTTTTATAGTACCGTTATCAACTTCGTATACAGTTGCCTTCAGTAATTTCATGACTTCATCATCTATTTCCGCAGCGCTGATGAACAGCTGAACGTCTTTCATGGATTCGATGAGGAATCTCTGACGGCTCCTGTCAAGTTCAGACAAGACGTCATCGAGAAGAAGCACTGCGTCACATCCGGTTTCCTGCTTGATCAGTGTTATTTCAGCAAGTTTCATTGAAAGAGTAGCTGTACGCTGCTGTCCCTGAGAACCGTACTGACGGATATCTATGCCATTGACTTCAATTTTTAAATCGTCTTTATGAGGTCCTATTCCTGTATGACCCCTGAAAATATCGTTATCAAAGTTT
The DNA here is from genome assembly GCA_024402995.1 of Clostridia bacterium. GTDB lineage: Bacteria > Bacillota > Clostridia > Peptostreptococcales > Anaerovoracaceae > JAKSSR01. The sequence goes on from JAKSSR010000005.1 coordinate 24,161, forward strand.
CTGTCTAAAAGCTTTCTGTATTTTTCTTTCTTTTCTTCAACAGACAGTGATCTTTCAAAAGAAAGCTTTGTTTCATAGCTGATTACAAGATTTTCGTTTCCGTTTGATATTTTACTGTGTATCTCACTGCTTATTTCGTTGATTTTATCAGTAAACTTCTGTCTTTCCTCTAATATGCGGACTCCGTAATCAGAAAGAGCTTCGTCAAAAACTTCGTAAAGACCTTTATCTTTATTATTCTGCTTTAAAAGTGTGTTTCTTTGTTTAAGTACACGCTTGTAATTTGCCAGGTTGCTGTAATATACAGGCTTTATCTGGCAAAGCTCACGGTCAAGAAAACGTCTTCTGTTTTCCGGACCTTCTTTTATTATTCTAAGATCATCGGGAAAGAAGATAACGACATATACATTTTCAAGAAGATCAATGCTTCTTGTTAATTTAACATCATCTACTTTAAGTGTTTTTCCCTCTTTACCGTATATTATCTCTATTTTTGTCTCGTCATCTTCATCGTCATTTACAACATGAGAAACAGCCTTGGCATAGTCACAGCCAAAGCTGATCATTTCGCTGTCATTCAGGGTTCTGAACGACTTTCCGAGACTCATTATGAACAGAGATTCAAGAAGATTGGTTTTTCCCTGAGCATTTTTACCTAAGAAAAGGTTAAGATGACGGTCAAAATCAATGCTTAGACTTTTATAATTTCTGAAATTTGTAAGTTCTGCGCTTTTGAAATACATTAAATACTGAGTCTGACGGGAAGAACAAGATACTGATAAGAGTCTCCGTCAACCTGCTTGATCATGCAGGCGGAAAGACTATTAGTCATTTCAAGGGCAATTTCCTCATCGGAAATTACCTTGAGAACGTCCATCATATACTTGGAGTTGAAACCTATTTCAATAGGATCGCCTTCAAGCTCAGCGGATACATTGTCATTAACGTTGCCGGAATCGTTTCTTGAAGTGATCTCAATTCCGTTTCCGTCTATCTTAAGCTTGATAAGATTGTTCTTTCCTTCAATTACGAAGAGAGATGCTCTTTCTACGCTGCTCTGAAGTTCTTCTCTTGATACGATGACTCTTGTCTTATACATCTTGGGAAGAATATCGTTATATCTGATAAATTCTCCGTCAAGAAGTCTTGAGATCATTCTTACGTCTCCGGCAGTGATCTGAATCTTTCTTTCTTCAATATCAAGTCTTATATTTTCAGCTGCTTCCTGCTCGGAAAGGAGCTTTGAAATTTCATTGAGAATCTTTGCAGGAACGATGATGCTTACGTTTTCTGCGTTTCCGGTCTGTTCTTTAGCTACGGCCATTCTGAAACCGTCAAGGGAAACCATTTCAATAAATCCGCCGCCGATTTTTACCAGACATCCTACAAGAACGCCCTTCTTTTCATCAATACTTGCTGCAAAGCTTGTTCTTCCTATAAGATTTCTGAATGCTTTGTTGTTAAGTTCAACGGAATTTGCGTTATCTACGATACCTACAGAAGGATATTCGTCAGCGGGAGCGCCTACAATATTGAAGTTTGAATCAAGGCAGCTGATGCTGAGTCTGTTCTTTTCGTCAGCAAAAGCTCTGACCATTGCGTTGGGAAGCTTTCTTATTATTTCTGAGAAAAGCTTTGCGGAAACAATGACGCTTCCTTCCTCAGCTTCAACAACGTCGATTCTTGTAATGACACTGAAATCCAGATCTGAACCGGTCAGAATAAGTTCATTGTCCCTGACCTGGAGAAGAATACCTTTTAACGCCGGAACTGTCGTTTTAGCAGAAACGGCTTTGCTTACCATATTTACTGCTTTCAGCAGTACTGACTGTGAGCATGTGAATTTCATATCTGGACTCCTTTTCTTTGTACTTTTTTTGTTGGAGAAGTTGCTGTAGGGCCTGTGTAAAAGTGTAAAAGTCTGTTTTACCTTAAGATTTCAAGGTATTTTCAGTGTTTATAAGCTGTGGAAAACAAAAAACATGTTATACACAGCCTGTGGAAAAATCAGCTGTTGATCATAGCTGTAATGTTATCAATAGTGTTCTTAAGATCTTTGCTTGTTGTAAGCTCAGATTTTATTTTTTCGTAGCTGTGAAGAATTGTTGTATGGTCTCTTCCGCCGAAGTACTTTCCTATTTGAGGAAGTGAGTTATTTGTATTTTCTCTGATGAGATATATTGCAATCTGTCTGGGATAAGCAATATTTCTTGAACGTGATGAAGATTCAAGTTCGGAGATCTTGATACCGAAATATTCTGAAACAGCCTTCTTTATATTGTCCGGAGTAACTTCTTTTTCTTTTGTTTTGAAGAGATCAGTAAGAACTTTCTTTACAAGTTCTGGGCTTATTTCTTCATTAATAAGTGCTGCATGAGCAACTACTCTTTTGAAGGCACCTTCCAGTTCTCTTACGTTTCCCTCACAGTTCTGAGCGATCATGTCCAGAGCCTGAACAAGTTTTTTATTGTTCATATCGAAATCAGCCATTATAGCCTTATTTCTTAAAATGGCCATTCTGCTTTCGTATTCAGGTTCTTTGACTTCAGCTACCATTCCCCAGGAAAACCTTGTTGAAAGCCTTTCAGGAAAATCACCAAGTTCTGCAGGAGCTTTGTCGCTGGTGAAAACGATTTGCTTTCCTTTGTTGTGGAGGATATCAAAAGTATTGAACAATTCTTCTTCAACAGATTTTCTTCCGGCGATGAACTGTACATCGTCAAAGAGAAGGTAGTCTATACTTCTGTATTTATTTTTGAACTGATTCTGAGACTTTGTCTGAATAGCCATGATCAGTTCGTTGGTAAAACTTTCAGAAGAAACGTAAAGGATCTTCTTCTTCGGGCTGTTTTTGCTTACATAATTTCCAATAGCGTGCATGAGGTGAGTTTTTCCCAGGCCTGATCCGCCATAGAGGAAAAGGGGATTATACACTTTTGAATAACCGTCAGCTACAGCAAGACAGGCTGCCAGAGGAAACTGATTTTCGTTGCCGGCAACAAAGTTTTCAAAGGTATACTGGGGATTGAGATAAAGCTCATCTGCTGCGTAAGGATCTTCTTCAATAGTCTCCTCTTCCGGTATATTAGGCTCCTTTTCGCAAAGCACGACTTCGTATGGCTTACCGAATACTTCGGTAATGGCATCATCTAAGTCTCTCTTATATGTATTTACTCTGCTCTGGTAGAAGCTGGCGTTTCCCATAGATGAGATAAGATATATCTTCTTTTCCTTTTCGCTGATCTTTGAAGGAGAAAGAGGGTTGAAAAAGGTATCGACCTTGATCTTGTCGATCTTCTCATACAGAAGATTCATTACCTTCAGCCAGTTTTTGTTGAATTCTGTCTTGTTCATAAGTGTATTCCTATCTAAATATTGTGGCAGTGGACATTATAGCAGAAAAAGTTTTCCACAGGAAGAAGCCTTTTTGGACAAGGGTTTCAGCGGTATTCCACAGTTTTTCAACAACTTGTGTAAAAAATTATCCACAGTTTCCACAGGCACAATATTTTGTGTGTAAAATTCCTTAAAAAAATATTTATGGGAATAATTTCGCTGTGGGTGACGATCATAACATAAAAAATAGGGGTTAACAATAGCTTATTTTGCGCAAAATAACATAAAAAATCGTCGCAAAACAGGGTATAAATTTCAAATAACGAAAGGGGATACATTTAAGCTATTTTTCTTGCGTTTTCAGGGAATTTTTGCTACAATATGCTGGTTAATATATAAATAGTAAACTAACGGAGGATAATAATGGCTTCAGAAGAATCCAAAACGCCTGTACAGGCCTATAATGCCGAGCAGATACAGATACTTGAAGGTCTTGAACCTGTAAGAAAACGCCCCGGCATGTACATAGGTACTACAAGCAGCAGGGGACTGCACCATCTGGTGTATGAAATCGTCGACAACAGTGTTGACGAAGCGCTGGCAGGCTATTGCAAGCATATAGCAGTTACAATTCACGAAGATGAGTCAGTAGAAGTTCTCGATGACGGCCGCGGAATGCCTGTTGACGAGCATCCCAAGGCTCATAGACCCGCTGTTGAAGTTATAATGACCGTGCTTCATGCCGGCGGTAAGTTCGGAGACGGCGGTTATAAGGTATCCGGCGGTCTCCACGGTGTAGGCGCCGCTGTAGTAAACGCTCTGTCATCATACATGATGGTAGAAGTTATGAGAAACGGCCACGTATACCGGCAGACTTATTCCAGAGGTAAGATCACCAGTGACGTTACCATTGTAGGCGATTGCGGAAATAAGACCGGTACAAGAGTCGTATTCCTTCCCGATACCGAAATTTTTGACGACACCATTTTCAGCTACGATACCCTCCAGTCCAGACTGAGAGAAATGGCTTTCCTCAACAAGGGCCTTAAGATCTCCATTAAGGACGAAAGAGAAGGAAAGAAAAAGAGCGAAACTTTCCACTATGAAGGCGGTATCAAGGAATTCGTCAAATACCAGAATACCAACAAGGAAGTCGTCCATCCTGACATCATCTATTTTGAATACGCAAAGAAGAATCAGGAAGTTGAAGTGGCTATGCAGTACACTGATACTTATTCCGAGACTATTCTTTCTTACGCAAATAACATCAATACCGTTGAAGGCGGCATGCACATGGTGGGCTTTAAGTCTGCACTTACCAGAGCTTTCAACGATTACGGCAAGAAGGCAAAGCTTCTCAAGGATAACGAAACTCTTTCCGGCGACGATATCAGAGAAGGTCTTACCGCCATTGTTTCCGTAAAGCTTACTGAGCCTCAGTTTGAAGGTCAGACCAAGACAAAGCTGGGCAACGCCGATATGCGCGGTTTTGTGGAAGCTGTCACCGCTGACAATGTATTTGCTTTTCTTGAGGAAAATCCCCAGCAGGCAAAGACGATTTTCGAAAAGTGCTTAAGAGCTTCGCGTGCAAGAGAAGCTGCGAGAAAGGCAAGAGATCTGGCAAGAAGAAAGACTGCTCTGGACAGCATTTCTCTTCCCGGTAAGCTGGCCGACTGCTCTGAAAAGGATCCCGCGCTCTGCGAGCTCTTTATCGTAGAGGGTGACTCCGCAGGCGGCTCTGCAAAGGAAGGCCGCGACAGAAAGCGTCAGGCGATCCTTCCTCTCCGCGGTAAGATCCTCAACGTCGAAAAGGCACGTCTTGACAGAATGCTTTCTTCCGATACTATCAAGGACATGATCACAGCTTTTGGCTGCGGTATCGGTTCTGAATTCAATATTGAAAAGCTACGCTATCACAAGATCATCATCATGACAGATGCTGATGTCGACGGCGCTCACATCAGAACTCTGCTTCTGACTCTGCTGTTCCGCTATATGCCTCAGCTCATTGAAGAGGGTTACGTTTACGCTGCTCAGCCGCCTCTCTTCAGAGTTAAAGTAGGTAAGGAAATGTGGTACACCTATTCCGACAAGGAACAGGAAAAGCTTCTTGCAGACCTGGCAAGCCAGGGCAAGACCAAGCCCGAGATCCAGAGATACAAAGGTCTCGGCGAAATGGACGCTACCCAGCTTTGGGAAACCACCATGGATTACAATACAAGAACTCTGGTCCAGATCACAATTGATGATGTATCAAGAGCAGACCAGATCTTCACTACTCTTATGGGCGACAAGGTTCCTCCCCGTAAGAAGTTCATAGAAGAGAACGCACAGTACGCAACCCTGGATGTATAGGAAGGAGGAGTAAAATGGCTGATACACCTGAAATCAAAGACACAAGCAAGCTGATTCAGCATGAAATATACGAAGAAATGAAGACCTCCTACATCGATTACTCCATGAGCGTAATCGTAGCAAGAGCTCTTCCTGACGTCAGAGACGGTATGAAGCCCGTTCACAGAAGAATCCTGTACGGACTTTCCGCCCTTGGCATTACACCTGATAAGCCCCATAAGAAGTCCGCACGTATCGTCGGCGAAGTTATGGGTAAATATCACCCCCACGGTGATGCTTCCATATATGACGCAATGGTCCGCCTGGCTCAGCCCTGGAACATGCGTTATTGCCTGGTAGACGGCCACGGCAACTTCGGTTCCATGGACGGCGACGGCGCCGCAGCTTCCCGTTACACAGAAGCGAGAATGGCTCCCTTCGCCCTTGAAATGATACGCGATATTGAAAAGGATACCGTAGATTTCATGGACAACTACGACGGCGAAGAAAAGGAACCTGTTGTACTTCCCGCAAGATTCCCCAATCTTCTCGTCAACGGCGCCAACGGTATTGCAGTCGGCATGGCAACGTCCATTCCGCCTCATAACCTCAGAGAAGTCATTTCCGCCACCAACGCTCTCATCGACGATCCGGATCTTTCCATAGAACAGCTGATGAAGTACATCAAGGGCCCGGATTTCCCCACAGGAGCTACTATTATCGGCAAAGCTTCCATTAAGGAAGCCTACACCACCGGTCAGGGCAAGGTACGCGTAAGAGCAAAGTGCACGTTGGAAGAGGGTGCAAGAGGCACCACTTCCATTATAGTCACTGAAATTCCCTACCAGGTAAACAAGGCTGTTATGATCCAGCACATTGCAGAGCTGGTCAAGGACAAGAAGCTTGAAGGCATTAAGGATATCCGCGATGAGTCCTCCAAGGGTGAGGTCCGCGTTGTTATCGACCTTAAGAAGGACGCAAATCCTCAGGTCATGCTCAACAGACTTTACAAGCATACGGAGCTTGAAAGCAATGTCAGCGTCATCATGATCGCTCTCGTAAACGGCAGACCTAAGCTTCTCAACGTGAAGGAAATTCTCGAGGAGTACATCAAGCACCAGAGAGAAGTTCTCACAAGAAGAACCAGATACGACCTTGCCAAGGCAGAAGCAAGAGCCCATATCTTAGAGGGTTATCTCATTGCTCTTGACAATATCGACGAAATAATCAAGACCATCAGAGAATCCTATGACGATGCCAAGGAACAGCTGATGGTAAGATTCGGTCTTTCCGCAATCCAGTCCCAGGCTATTCTGGACATGCAGCTCAAGAGACTGCAGGGTCTGGAAAGAGAAAAGATCGAGGCAGAATACGCAGAACTTCAGAAGAAGATCGCTTACTACAAGAGTCTCCTTGCAGACGACAAGCTCCTCATGGGTGTCGTAAAGGACGAGCTTGCAGAAGTCGCTAAGAAGTTCGGCGATGACCGAAAGACCGAGATTCAGGCAGACGTTGACGAATTCGATGAAGAAGACCTCATCGAAGAAGAAAACGTCGTCGTTACCGTAACCTATCTGGGATATCTGAAGAGAGTTTCCGCAGATACATACAAGACCCAGAAGAGAGGCGGAAAGGGCGTTACAGGCCTGGCAACCAGAGAAAGCGACTTCGTTCGCCATCTCATCAGCTGCTCCACTCACGACCACCTCATGTTCTTCACTAACTTCGGTAAGGCTTATAAGATCAAGGCTTACGAGATCCCCGAGGCAAACAGAACAGCGAAGGGTACCCCCGCCATCAACTTCCTCAACCTTATGCAGCGCGAAAGAATCACCACCGTTCTGCCCATTGAGAAATTTGATGCCGAACGCTTCCTGATCGCCGTTACCAAGAACGGTATCATCAAGAAGATGGCCATTTCCGAATTTGATACCAGCCGCAAGACCGGGCTCATCGCCATTAAGCTTAAGGATGACGATGAACTTATCGGAATCAAGGAGACCAGAGGAGACGCCAATATCATCATCGTCACCAAGAAGGGTAAGTGCATCTGCTTCAGCGAGGATGACGTCCGCGAAATGGGAAGAATAGCAGCAGGCGTAAGAGCAATTACTCTGGACAGTGATGACGAAGTCGTATCCATGGAAATCGCCAATAAGAAGGAACATCTCCTTGTCGCTACCGAAAACGGTTTCGGTAAGAGAACCGCCGTAAAGGAATACAAGATCCAGGCAAGAGGCGGAAAGGGACTTCTGACTTACGATAAGACAAAGTTTGACAAGACCGGCAACCTCATCGGTGCAATGGTCGTCTCTGAAGATGATGAAGTATTCTTCATCAATTCCGACGGCATCATCATCCGCATCAATGCCGCTGACGTTTCCATGCTGGGAAGAACAACTCAGGGCGTCCACATTATGAGAGTCGCCGAAGATACAAAGATTGTCACCATGGCAAAGGCCATTAAGGAAGACGATGACGAAGAAAAACCGGAGGAAGATAAATAAATGAAAAGAGTATTCTCAGGCGTTCAGCCTACAGGTAATATCCACATCGGAAATTACCTGGGCGCACTGAAGCAGTTCGTTGAGCTTCAGGACGAAAATGAATGCATTTACTGCATAGTTGACGAGCACGCTATCACTGTGCCCCAGGATCCCAAGGAATTAAAGAAGCACATTCTTGACGTTGCCGCCCTTTACATGGCCATCGGTATTGATCCCAAGAAGTCCATCGTCTTCGTTCAGTCCTCCGTAAGCGGTCACGCAGAGCTGGGCTGGGTCCTCAACTGCGCAGCCAATACCGGCGAGCTTTTCAGAATGACTCCGTTCAAGGCCAAGAGCCAGGGCAAGCAATCCGTAGGCGCAGGCCTGCTCACTTATCCCGTACTCATGGCAGCGGACATTCTGCTGTACGATACAGACATCGTTCCCGTCGGCAACGACCAGAAGCAGCACATTGAGCTGACACGAGACCTTGCTATCCGCGTTAACGCAAAGTACGGCAAGGATACCTTCGTGGTTCCCGACGGACGCTTCATGAAATCCGGCGCAAGGATCATGGCTCTGGATGATCCCACCTCCAAGATGAGCAAGAGCGCTCCCAACGATCACAGCAGAATTTCTCTCCTGGATGAACCCTCCAAGATCAAGAAGTCCATTATGAGAGCAACTACCGACTCCGACGGAATCGTCAAGTTTGATATTGAAAACAAGCCCGGCGTATCCAATCTTCTGTCTATTTACAGCGCTTTCACCGGCAAGACCGTGGAAGAACTGGAAGCAGAATATGATGGTCACGGCTACGGTGATTTCAAGAAGGATCTTGTTGAAGTTACCGTCAACGCACTGGCTCCCATTAAGGAACGCTACAATGAGATCCGCGAATCTCAGGAGCTTATCGATGCTCTTAAAGACGGCGCTGAAAGAGCAGACGCCATCGCTCGCAAGACTATGGAAAGAGTCCGCGACAGATTCGGACTCGGCCTGTAATATCTGGCTTAATCGCTTATTACCGATTTAATATGGGTACGTTGATTGTTGCAATCCTGATCGCTGCCGCCGTTGGTCTGGCAGCGGTCAGGATCGTTAAAAACAAGAAAGAGGGCAAATGCTCCTGCGGCGGAAGCTGCGGATGCTGCCCTATGAGCGGACAATGTCATAAAGGCCCGAAGGGCAATGAAGCTTACCGGGACCTTGAAAATAAGGAGAAAACAGAATGAACAAGATGTCTAAAGAGCAGAAGCACCAGCAGTGCTTGAAGGAGATCAAGGCAACGGTCATCGTTACCCTGATCTGCTGCGCTTGGCATATCATTACAGCCTTCGCCCTCAATGGAAGCGGGCTGTATTTTCTTGGTATGCCTGCATGGTTTTCAGTCTCAGTATTCGGGACTATAGTCCTTGCTTTACTGGGAGTCTGGTACCTCATGAAAAAGGTTTTCGTCGATTTCGATTATGATGACGAAGAACTTTCTGAAGAAAAGGAGGTGGCATAGATGACAAGTCAGCAGTCCACCATCCTGGTTATTCTCATTGCTTATCTGGTGATCAACGTTCTCATCGGCGTGATTTACGCAAAAAAGAGAGACGCCCAGAGCAATCTCAGCGAAGAAAAGAAATACTTCATAGGCGGCCGCGGAATGAACGGTTTCATTCTGGCTATGACCACTATGGCAACCTATACCTCTGTCAGTTCCTTCGTTTCCGGCCCCGGCGCGGCAGGCATGACCTACGGCTATGCTCAGGTCTGGGTCGCGGCGGTTCAGGTGCCCGTTACCTTTCTGGTTCTGGGCGTTCTTGGCAACAAGCTGGCTTTGGTTTCAAGAAGGACCGGCTCGGTCACAGTAGTTGGCTATCTGAAAGCCCGCTATAAGAGCGACACTCTGGTGATCGTTACAAGCATCCTCATGGTAGCCTTCTTTACGGCCCAGATGATTTCACAGTTTACCGGCGGCGCGACCCTCATTCAGTCCATTACCGGAATTGACTACAAGGCTTCTCTCATTATATTTGCTCTCGTAGTCGTCGCATATACCGCCGTCGGCGGCTTTACGGCTGTTGCCGTCACCGACACTATTCAGGGTGTAGTCATGTGCCTTGGGACCTTCCTCTTCCTGTTCTTTGTTCTCAGAGCAGGCGGCGGTCTTGCAGGAATTGACGCAGGACTTCAGCAGAATCTTCCCAACGTATATGACGATCTGACCGCAGTATATAAGCCCGGTACTCTGGTTTCCTTCTGGGTCCTGGTGGGCTTCGGTACTCTGGGCCTTCCCCAGACCGCAGTCCGTGCAATGGGATTCAAGAATACCAAGAGCCTTCACAGCGCCATGTGGATAGGCGCCGTATGCTGTTCCTTCGTTATCGTAGGCATGCACCTTGCAGGCGCATGGTCCGGAGCGTTGGTCGACACCGCAAACCTTCCTACGTCCGATTACTTCGTTCCTTACATCGTTCAGAAGATTATGCCCACAGGTCTTGCGGGCATCTTCCTTGCGGCTCCCATGGCTGCCGTAATGTCTACAGCAGACTCTCTGCTTATCCTTGCATCTGCTGCCATTATCAAGGATCTGTGGAAGGAATACGTCATCAAGAACGACGAAGCAAAGGTCGAGAAATACAACAAGAACATTACCAGGACTTCTGTCATCGTTACTGCCGTCATAGGCGTTATCGTAGTTTTCCTGGCTCTCGATCCTCCCAATATCATTTTCTTCCTCAACCTCTTTGCTATGGGAGGTCTTGAGTGCAGCTTCTTCTGGCCCCTGGTCGGCGGTCTTTTCTGGAAGAAGGGCACCAGGCAGGCCGCAGTGGCGTCCTCTTTAGGCGCAGCAGCAACTTACGTGTTGTGTTATTATTTCGTCAAGATAGCAGGAATCAACGCCGTTGTCTGGGGCCTGCTTATGGGCGGGATCATATATTTTGCCGTCGGCAAAGCAACAAGCAGGAACGGACTGGATCAGGACGTTCTGGATAAGTGTTTTTAAAAAGGAGCGTTCAATGAAAAAATTTACAGCAATAATCCTCTCGCTGATCATGGTATTCGGTCTTTGCGCCTGCGGAGCGGAAGAAACACCGCAGCAGGAAGTTGCGGAAACACCGGCGGCAGCTGAGACTCCCTCAGCAGCGCCTTCGGAAGCAATTGCTCAGGGGACAGAGGTGCCTGCAGATGTCACCGCAGACGAGATCATGGAGATCTACAGGGAAGTACTTATCGGCACAAGAGAATTCGTCATCGGCAAGAATGTCGAGGGCTTTGAAGAGGGTGCAAGCTATCTTCTTGCGGACTTTGCTCATGAATGCCTGGAGGAAGCCGGAACTGACTGGGGTGTAGACTACAGCGACTGTAAGACTGCTTACGCATATCTTGACTGCGGCAGCGACGGGATCCCCGAAATGTCTGTCGAATTCACCATGAGCGATGAAGAAAACTACGACGTCCAGAGATGTTATATCGTCATCAACTGCCAGGATGGCATACCCACAGCCGTAGCTTCTTACGACTACTACTACAGAACGTATTCCTGCATCAACGAGGCGGGAGTTGTTGAATACAGCGGTTCCAGCGGTGCTGCGTCTCACTATGCCGAGTACAGTTATATCGACGGCGCAGGAGAAGAGCACTATATCTATTCCGGTGAGACCGAAATGGACAATTGGGAACCGGCCATAGCGTCATATTATCTTCCCTTTGAAACGGCCGAAGACTACTACGACAAGTACATCGGGGAGGATGTGGAAGAATACTATACCGTTTACGTCTATAATTTCAGCGATTTCAACGCAGAAGAACACGAGGCTGATTACGATGAGGCGTACAACGAATACTGCAAGACCAATTTCTTCTGCATATCCGACGAATACGGCAACGATGCAGCTCCTGCAGAAGCATACGCATCCCTCTATGAAGAAAACGGCGTAAGCATCGTCTCCCAGCAGGAGGCTGAAGCTATGATCCTGAAGCAGTTCAGTGACGCCGGTGTTACGGAAGAAATGCGCCAGGCCCCCTATCTGGAATACCGTAATCTTGACGTAGACCAGCTTGTCGACGAGGTAATCGAAAACGCAGACGGCAGCATAACAGTTGGCTGTACCGCCAACCTGATCGAGAATATCAAGGATGGCGCCACCATTTACCTTAAGCCGGGTGTCTACAACATAAACGAATGGACCGAAGCCAATGAGCCGGATTATTACAGCAGCAGTGCTTACTGCAGAACTTACGGAAGCGCTGCTCCCTGGAGCAATCACATCTTTATTTATTACGGCCAGCTGATCCTGAACAGGATCAACGATTTGACCATCATTTCCCTGGATCCGGATGATCCCGCGCAGATCATCACAGATGATGAGAACGATCTGGTCATGAGCTTCTGCGAATGCTCAGATCTGAACCTGGTCAACATCGTTGCAGGTCATAGTCCCCAGGCCAGGGGCGGCTGCACTGCCAACGTCTTCGAATTCATCGGCTGCGACAGAGTTACGGTCACTGACTGCGATATCTACGGCTGCGGCTGCTACGGTTTCAACGCTTACAATACACGTGACCTGAACTTCACAGGCGGAAGGATCCACGATTGCAGTGCCGGCATGTTCATTATTGAAAGCACCATGCAGGCTGTTTTCACCGATGTCACATTTGAAAACTGCAATACGGACTGGAGCAGCATGTTCCACCTTATCGATTCCAATGCAGATTTCTACAGCTGCAGCTTCAGAAATCTCAGTGAGATGTTCTATATAGACTCATCATTCGTCTGGCTGTCCGCCTGCACCATGGATGAAGACGCGGAAAGATCCGTCAGAAGCAACGAAAACTTTGACAATGGACTCTACATGTACGACTAATAAGGAGAAAATCTATGCCCTGCACAACAATCCTCGTAGGCAAGAAAGCCAGCAACGACGGTTCGACCATTATCGGAAGAAACAGTGACGGATCTTTCAAAACCAAGAAGATCTCAATGATACTTCCCAAGGATCAGCCCCGCGTATACAAAGCGGAGATCTCGCGTTTTGAGATAGAGCTTCCGGACAATCCTCTGCGTTACAGCACAATGCCCAGCTGCTCCAGAAAATACGGTATCTGGCAGGAATTTGGTATTAACGAAAAAAACGATGCAATGACCGCTACCGAGACCATAACCAGCAATCCCAGAGTCTACGGTGCTGATCCCTATGTCAGCTTCGGCGATGAAGACGGCGGAATAGGTGAGGCAGACATGGTTTGCGTAGTCCTCCCCTATATAACTTCCGCAAGAGAAGGGGTGCAGCGCCTCGGTAAGATTCTGGAAGAATACGGGACCTACGAGGACAACGGCATAGCCTTTGCCGACAAGGATGAGATCTGGTGGCTGGAGACCATAGGCGGTCACCACTGGATCGCGAAGAGAGTCCCCGATGACCGCGTCGTCATCATGCCCAACCAGTTCGGCCTGGACCAGTTTGACTTTGACGATGCTTACGGCGCACAGAAGGAAAACATGTGCTCCCCCGATCTGAAGGAATTCACCGAAAAGAATTTCCTTTATCTGGGCCATGACTGGAGCTGCTTCAATCCCCGCCTTGCCAACGGCTCCAGGACTGATGCCGACCCACTCCACAACACTCCCAGAGC